>NZ_JASATH010000115.1:0-25651 GCF_038440215.1 Inquilinus sp. OTU3971
CACCCGATCCCGCTCCGCCCCCGCGGGCCGCCCTGATCAGCCGGCGCCGGACGGGCCGAATGCCGCCGCAGGACGACGAGCGCAACACGCCACCTGCAGATGCCCGCCCACATCCACCGGCACGGCCGACCGGAAGACCGGTCGCCGTGGCCGGATCTGTGCGCGTGGCCTCCCCCGCAAGCGAGACCTTTTCAGAATCGATCACTCGAACCGACGCCTGCCTTCCACTCTCCCCCACCCCTCGCGGGAGGGGGCAGGGGGAGGGAGTGTCGATGACGGAAGCCGGCGTGGAATCGGCCAGGATTTCTGCGGGGCTGGTGGTGACGCTCAACGTCGATTCCATCGGCGCCAAACCCCTCCCCCTTCCCCCCTCCCGCAAGGGGAGGGGGAGGATAGAAGGGATGGGCCGGTCCAAGCGGCGGTATTCCGAAAAGCTCTCGCTTGCGGGAGAGGCAACGGGACAGCGCCGGTCGGCAGAGAACGTCTCGGCTAAGCCGCGAACAGCTCCGGCATCATCGACCGCGCCACCGGACGGAGGCGTTCGGCCTCGGCCTCGTCGATCCAGCGATAGGGGCGCCGCAGCCGGGTGCCGACCGGGCCCCAGCCGCCGATCGCCGCCAGCAGCTTGTCGAGCGCGGCGTTGGAGTAGCCGTGCTCGGCCCGGAACGGCACGACGTGCTCGTCCATGAAGCGGCGGATCCGGCGTTCAAGGTCGAGCGCCGCCTCCAGATCGCTCGCCATCCGGTCGGTCCAGGCCTGCGCCCCCGCCGGGCTGAGGCAGGCGACGTTGGAGAAGGCGCCGGCGGCGATGCTGTGCCTCATGCCGGTGGCGAGGTGGTGCCCCGGCACGAACAGCGCGGTGCCGGACAGATGCTGCTTCGCCGCCGCATACCAGGCGTCGTCGCCATCGGCGAGCTTGATCCCGGCCACCGCCGGCACGGCCCGGACCAGCCGGCCGAGCTCGTCCGGCGCCAGCACGCGCTTGGCGTGCGGCGGGTTGTAGAGGATCAGCGGCACCCCGCCGGCCGCCTCGGCCATCAGCTCGAGGAAATCCAGCGCCTCCGGCTCGGTCACCGGCCACCAATCCGGCAGCACCACCTGGATCGCCGCCGGCCCGAGGTCCCGTGCCAGCTTCACCCGCTCGCGCGCCAGGCTCGGGTCCGGCTGGCAGGCGCCGATGACGAAGGGCATCCCGGCGGCCCGGCATCGCTCGGCCAGCAGCCTCTGGATCGCGGCGTATTCCGCCTCGGTCTGGTTGTGCAGCTCGCCCGCGGTGCCGTTGGAGTAGATGCCGTCGACCCGCGCCGCGACCAGCAGGTCGATCTCCTCCGCCAGCCGGCCGAAATCGATGCTCTCGTCGGCCGCGATCGGCAGCAGCAGCGTCGCCCAGTTGCCGCGCAGCACGTCGTCCCTCCCGGTCATCGGCTGACATCCTGGCGGATGCAGGCCTTGAAGTGGCCGGGCTCCACCTCCTCCAGCACCGGCACCTGGCGGGCGCAGGCCTCGACCGCGTGCGGGCAGCGGGTGCGGAAGACGCAGCCCGAGGGCGGGTTGGCCGGGCTGGGGATGTCGCCCTTCAGGATCTGGCGTTGGCGCGGCCGGTCGGGGTCCGGCTCCGGGATCGCCGACAGCAGCGCCCGGGTGTAGGGGTGCTTCGGCGCGGCGTAGAGCCGCTCGCTCGGCGCGATCTCCATGATCCGGCCGAGATACAGCACGATCACCCGGTCGCAGATGTATTCCACCACCGCGAGGTCGTGGGAGATGAACAGCATGGTCAGGCCGAGGCGCAGCTGCAGGTCGCGCAGCAGGTTGACGATCTGCGCCTGCACCGAGACGTCGAGCGCCGAGACCGGCTCGTCCGCCACCAGGAACTCCGGCTCCAGCGCCAGGGCCCGGGCGATGCCGATGCGCTGGCGCTGGCCGCCGGAGAACTCATGGGCGTAGCGCTCGACCGCGTCGGCCGGCAGCTCCACCGCCTCCAACGCCGCCCGCGCCTTGGCCAGCCGCTCGCGGCCGGTGCCGATGCCCTGGATCGCCAGGCCCTCGGTCAGGATCTCGCCGATCGTCATGCGCGGCGACAGGCTGGCGAAGGGGTCCTGGAAGATGTACTGCATCCGCCGCCGCTGCCGGCGCATCTCGCCGCTGGACAGTTTGGTCAGGTCCTGGCCGTCGAACACGACCTCCCCGGCGGTCGGTTCGATCAGCCGCAGCACCGACCGGCCGATCGTGGTCTTGCCCGAGCCGGATTCGCCGACCAGGCCGACCACCTCGCCGCGGCCGACCTCGAAATTGATGTCGTCGAGCGCGCGCACCAGCGGGCCGCGGCCGAAGGTGCCGGGGCCGAAATGCTTGGCCAGGCCGCGCACGGCGAGAAGCGGATCGGCCATGGTCAGAGCTCCTGCCAGCGGATGCAGCGGCTGGTGTGGCCGGGGCCGACCTCGGCCGGTGCCGGCACCGCCGCTCGGCAGGCCTCGACCACATGCGGGCAGCGGGTGGCGAAGGCGCAGCCCGGCGGCATGGCGGCCAGGCTGGGCACCGTGCCCGGGATGGTGGCCAGTTTCTGCCCCGCCGCCTTCAGCCGCGTCGCCTCGCCCAGCTTCGGCACCGAGGCGAGCAGGCCGATGGTGTAGGGGTGGCGCGGGTGCCGGAACACCTCGCGCACCGGCCCGGTCTCGACGATCCGGCCGGCATACATCACCGCCACGCGATGGGCGATCTCGGCCACCACGCCGAGATTGTGGGTCACGAACAGCACCCCCATGCCGCGCTGGTCCTGCAGCCGGCGCAGCAGGTCGAGGATCTGCGCCTGGATGGTGACGTCGAGCGCCGTCGTCGGCTCATCGGCCAGCAGCAGCGTCGGGTCGCAGGCCAGCGCCATGGCGATGGTGGCGCGCTGGCGCATGCCGCCCGACAGCTCGTGCGGATACTGCGCCGCCCGCCGCTTCGGGTCGGGGATGCCGACGCTGTCGAGGAGATCGACCGCCGCGGCCCAGGCCGTCCGGCGGTCGCGGCCGAGATGGATGCGAACCGGCTCCGCGATCTGGTCGCCGATGGTGTAGACCGGGTTCAGGCTGGTCATCGGCTCCTGGAACACCATGCCGATGTCGTTGCCCCGGATCCGGCGCCGCGCCTCCCCGTCCAGCGTTGCCAGGTCCCTGCCCTGCCCATCCTTGCCGCGGAACCGGATCGACCCCGCAGCGACGCGCCCGGCCTTGGCCGGCAGCAGCCCCATGATGGAGAGGCTCGTCACCGACTTGCCGGAGCCGGACTCGCCGACCAGCGCGACCGTCTCCGCCGCGCCGATGGCGAGGTCGAGATCCGCCACCGCGGTCACCTCGCGGCCACGGATGCGGAACACTGTCCGCAGCCCCTGGACGTCGAGGATGGGGTGCTGAGCCTCTACCATCAGGATCCTCAGGCCAAGAGGCCGGTCGCCTTCAGGATCGCCTCGACCTTCGCGGCCTCGGCGTCGTTCAGCGCCCGCTGCGGCCGGGCCATGACGTTGGTGTCGATGATGCCGAGGCGGCGCATCGCAGTCTTGAAGCCGCCGACGCCAGCTGACCCGGCGCTGGTGCGCGGCAGGCTGACCCAGACGATCTCGAACAGCCGGCACAGCCGCTCCTGCTCCGCCCGCGCCGTCGCCCAGTCGCCCTTGCGGCACAGGTCGTAGAGGCGGACATAGCCATGCGGGTCGACATTGGCGAGGCCGGGCACGATGCCGTGGGCGCCGGCGGCCAAGGCGGAGTCGCAGACGATCTCCGACCCCGTCATCATCGCGATCTCCGGCCGGTCGGCCAGGTCCATCAGGGCGAAGCGGAAATTGCCGTCGTCGCCGCTGGAATCCTTCAGTCCGGCGATGGTGCCCTCGCGGGCGAGGGTCACCACGCTCGCCCGGTCGAGCTTGACGTGGACGCAGACCGGAATGTCGTAGGCGATGACCGGGACGTCGATCGCCTCGCGGATATAGCGGAAATGGTCGACCACCTCGGGCGCGCTGGTGCGGGCGTAGAACGGCGCCGTCACCACCACGGCGTCGACGCCGATCGACTGCGCCACCTTGGCATGGCCGATGACGCGGTCGGTGGTCGGGTCGATCACCCCGGCCAGCACGGGCACGCGGCCGTTCGCGACCTTGACCGCATGCTCCAGGATCCGCCGCCGCGTCGCTTCGTCATGGAACACCACCTCGCTGGTGGAGCCGAGCACGAACAGGCCGTGCACGCCGCCGCCGATAAGATGCTCGAGCACGCGGGTGAAGGACGGATAGTCGACCTGGAAATCCGCGGTCAGCGGGGTGACGACGGGCGGGACGACGCCCTGGAAGGCTGGGGCAGATGCCATGATGAAGGACTTTTCGGTCAGTTGAGTTCGGAACGGGGATCGAAGGCGTCGCGCAGTCCGTCGCCGACGAAGTTGATGGCGAGCACGGTGATCACCAGGGCGGCGCCCGGGAACAGCCACTGCCAGGGGTATTGCTCCAGCACCACGGTGCTGCGGGCGGCGTTCAGCATGTTGCCCCAGCTCGCCTCCGGCGGCGGCACGCCGAGGCCGAGGAAGGACAGGCCGGCCTCGAGCAGGATGGCGGCGGCGATCTGCAGCGTGGCGTAGACGACCAGGATGTCGATCGAGTTCGGCAGGCCGTGGCGCCACAGCAGGTGGCCGAGGCCGGCCCCCATGCCGCGCGACGCCACCACGAAGTCGCGCTCGCGCAGCTCCATCAGCCGGGCCCGCACCATGCGCGCCAGCACCGGCCAGGACAGCAGCGAGATGACGATGATGGTCGGCACGATGCCGGCGCCGGTGATCGAGGCCAGGACCAAGAGCGAGATCACCGGCGGCAGGGTCATGGCGAGGTCGACGAAGCGCATGATCGCGGCATCGGTGAAGCGCCCGGCCATGGCCGAGACCGAGCCGACCAGGAAGCCGATCACCACCGAGATCGCGACCGAGACCACGGCGACCAGCAGCGAGATGCGCCCGCCCTGCAGCACCCGGGCCAGGATGTCGCGGCCGACGCCGTCGGTGCCGAGCCAGTGTGCCGCGCTGGGTCCCTTGTTGAGGGCCAGCAGGTCGATGTCGTTCGGCTTGTGGCCGAGGATCAGCGGATAGCAGACGATCAGCACCAGCATCGGCACCAGGATGGCGAGGCCGGCCAGCGCCGCGCCGTTGGCGGCGAAGCGGCGGAAGGCGCGGGCCAGCGGGCCGTTGCCGCCGCGGGAGCGGGAGGTTTCGACGACCGTCATGTCAGGCCACCTGGATCCGCGGGTCGATCGCCGCATAGGCGATGTCGGTGAGCAGGTTGGCCAGGATCACGCAGGCGCCGACCACGAGGGTCGCGCCCATGATCACCGGATAGTCGCGGGTCTCCACCGCGCTGACCAGCAGCAGGCCCATGCCCGGCCAGTTGAAGACGCTTTCGAGGAAGATGGCGCCGCCGACCGCGATGCCGATGGTCGACCCGATCAGGGTGACGACCGGCAGCAGCGCGTTGCGCAGCGCGTGCTTCACGATGACCCAGAACTCCTTGACCCCCTTGGCGCGGGCGGAGCGGACATAGTCCTGGTTCAGCACCTCCAGGAGCGAGGCGCGCATGTAGCGCATGATCAGCGCGGCATGGCCGATCGAGAGCAAGAGGGCCGGCAGGATCAGGTGGCTGACCAGGTCGCCCAGCGAGAACGGTGCGCCGGGGGTCAGCATGCCGCCGGAGGGCGCCCAGCGCAGCAGCACGGAGAAGACGTAGAGGCCGACCAGCGCGGTCAGGAAGGCCGGGCTGGAGATGCCGAGGAAGGCGGCGACCGACAGGCCGAGATCGGTCGCCGAGTTGCGCCGGACGGCGCCGATGATGCCGGCGCCGATGCCGACGACGATGGCGATCGCCAGCCCTGTCCCCATCAGCAGCAGGGTCGGGCCGATCCGCTCGGCGACCAGCCCCAGCACGGTTTCGCCGTTGCGCTGCAGCGAGAAGCCGAGATCGCCGCGCAGCGCCCCGCCCAGCCAGGCCAGGTACTGCACCGGCAGCGGCTGGTCGAGGCCGAGACGGGCGCGCACCGCGGCCATCTCCTCCTGCGACATCGCCACATTCGGGTTGATGTAGGCGTCGATCGGGTCGCCGGGCGCGAGCCGGAGCAGGATGAAGATCAGCAGGCTGAGGGCGATCATCATCCCGACCCCGACCGCGAGGCGACGAAGGCAGAAATTCAGCATGTGCTGTCCTGACCGGACCGCCTCTCTAGTAAAAAAGCCGTCATTGCGAGGAGGCGAAGCCGACGAAGCAATCCAGGGGCCACAGCAAACGGCCCTGGATTGCTTCGCTGCGCTCGCAATGACGACCTACTCAATCGCCCACTTCTCAGGATGGGCGGCGAAGGGGCCGCCGGCCGGGGCCGGGGTCCAGACGAAGTCCCTCAGCTTGGTGGAAGCAACACCGTAGCGCTTGGCCACCCACATGGTGGCCCAGGGCAGGTTGGCGTTCATCGCCTTGCACACGGCCTGGTAGCGTTCCGGCCGCTTGGCGTCGTCGGTCTCGTTCAGCGCGGCGTCGAAGGCGGAAGTGACCTCCGGCATGCGGATGCGCAGGAAGTTGGCGCCGGCCGGCGGGATCTGCTTCTCGTTCAGCCCGATGTTGATGGCGCTCGGGTCCGGCCCGTTCTGCAGCCCGGCATAGACCAGCGGGAACTGCGACCAGTCGGGGTTCTGGGCGTAGATGGTGGCGTTGTAGGTCGGCGTGTCGACCGCCCGCGGCACCACGTTGATGCCCACCTGCGCCAGCATCGCCTGCACCGCGGCCAGCACGTTCGAGGCCAGCGGCGTGTTGTAGTAGGTCAAGAGCGGGATCGGCTTGCTGCCGTTGATCTGGTCCCAGCCGGCCTCGGCCAGCAGCTGCTTCGCCTTCTCCGGATCATAGGCGTAGCTGTCGATGCCCGGGGGCAGCAGGTGGTCGGCGACATAGCCGCAATTGGCGATCTCGGCAGCGCCCTTGTACAGGCTCTGCACTATCGCATCGCGGTTGATCGCGTGCATCACCGCCTGGCGCACGCGCACGTCCTTCCACAGCGGCACCTCCTGGTTGAAGCCCAGGTAGTTCACCACGAAAGAGTTGCCCTCGATCACCTTGAAGCCATCGTTGCCCTGGAAGGTCGCGACGTCGTCGGCCTCGACATAGCTGAAGGCGATCTCGCCGGAGCGCAGCGCCGCCACCGCCGCCGCGGTGTTGGCGAAGTAGCGGTTGATGATCCGGTCGGTCGCCGGCTTGCCGCCGCGGTAGTCCGGGTTGGCCGCCAGCTCGACATACTGGTCAATGACGTAACGCGAGAACTTGTAGGGGCCGGTGCCGATCGGCGACTTCGACCACCATTCATGCTTGGCCAGCGAATCCGACGGGATGTCCTTCAGCGCGTGCTGCGGCAGCATCATCAGCTGGGTCAGCGTCGCCAGCAGGCCGGCATTCGGCGCCGACAGCTTCAGCACCGCGGTCCTCGCGTCCGGCGTCTCGACCGAGGCGATGGCGCCGAGGCGGGCCGTGAACACCGTGCCGGTGGCGCCGTTCTTCGCCGTGTCGATGGTGAACTTCACATCGGCCGAGGTGAAGGGCTGGCCGTCATGCCATTTCGCGTCGGCCAGCTTGAAGGTGTATTGCAGCTTGTCGGCGCTGACCTCGTAGCTCGACGCCAGGTCGCCGACGATGCTCTCCAGCTTGTCGTCGTTGATCACCAGCGGCTCGAAATAGAGGCTGAGCCAGGTGAAGCCGCCGGTGGCGGACAGCGGGTTGAAGTTGCCCTGGAAGCCGCCCGGGCCGACATCGAACCCGCCGGTGATCGTCGATGGCTCCTGCGCCACGGCGGGCGTCGTGCCGCCCGGCGCCCAAGCCATGGCGGCGGCAAGCGCCAGCGCGGATGCCAGCATCCTGAATCTCATCTTATCCTCCCTGTCAGTTTTCTGCTTTCGCGCCCTTCCGGGTCGCGAGGAGACGGGCGATCCCGTCATAGTGCTGGTCGAGCCGGCTGCGGGCCGCGGCCCCGTCGCGCGCCTCGATCGCAGCGTAGATCTCCTGATGGTCCCGCCAGGTCGCCATCGGATCGGCATTGGCCAGGTTCACGAAGTCGGACGCCTTGTAGAAGGCCATCCAGAACACATCGATCAGGCTCGTCAGCATGCGGTTGTTCTGGCAGCGGAACAGCAGGGTGTGGAACTGCTGGTCCTCCTCGGCGAAGCTCTCGTTCCGCTCGGCCCGGCGGCGCATGCGCTCGACCGTGTCCTTCAGCTCCGCCAGGTCCGCCTCGCCGATCAGCGCGATGGTCTTGCCGATCAGCCCGACCTCCAGCACGCGGCGGATCTCCAGCACCTCCTCGACCTCGCGCAGCGCGCCGCCCAGGCCATAGGCCAGGTTGGCCAGCAGCGGTTCGAACGAGAAGGCCTTGACGAACACGCCGATGCCGCGCCGCGTCTCCAGGATGCCGAGCGATTCCAGCGCCTTGATCGCCTCGCGGACGGAGTTGCGGCTGACCCCGAGTTGCTGCGCCAGATCGTTCTCCGGCGGCAGCGGCGCACCGGGGGCCAGGGCGTTGTCGTCGATGTAGCTCTTCAGGCTCTCCTGCACCGAGACATGCAGCAAGGGCGGCCGGGCGAGCGGCTTGATCTCCTTCATCGGCGGCATCCCCGGATCAGCATGGCTTGATGGTTGCCGACTTGTAGGATATCTGTCAAGGCCATAAGCCGAGAGGGAGGATGAGATGGCCCGGGTGGCGTTGGCGGGCGTGGGGCATTGGCATGCCGGCATGCATCTGGAAGCGGCCCGTGCGGCGGGCGCGGAAGTCGTCGCCGCCTGGGATCCGGATCCGGCGGTCGCGGCCGGATTCGCCGCGGAGCACGGGGTGCCCCATGAGCCTACAATCGCAGCGCTGATCGCGGCGCGGCCCGACCTGACCGTTGTGATGGGCCGGCCGGACAGGGTGCCGGCGCTGGCCCTGGCCTGCATCGAGGCCAGCCTGCCGATCGTGCTGGAGAAGCCGGCGGCGGTGTCGACAGCAGCCCTCGAGCCGCTGGCCGAAGCAGCACAGCGCCGCGGCCTGTTCGTCGCCGTCCCCCTGCCCAACCGCTGCGGCCCGATCTGGGCCGAGATCGAGGCACTGCGCGGCGCCGGGCGGCTCGGCCCGGTCTCGCACGCCCAGTTCCGGATCGTGAACGGCCCGCCCGAGCGCTACCGGCTGGATGCGGTTCCCTGGGTGCTGGACCCGGCGATCGGCGGCGGTGGGGCACTGCGCAATCTCGGCATCCACGGCATCGACGCCGCGCTGGCCCTGGCCGGCGGCGCCGGGCTGACCGTCGTCTCGGCCTCGGTCGACCGGCGCCTGCATGGCGAGGCGGTCGAGGAATACGCGATCGTCACCCTGCGGGCGCCGGACGGCATGATCGCGACGGTCGAGGCGGGCTACACCTATGCCTCAATGGCGCCGGGCGGCGATTTCGAATGGCGGGTCTCGGCCCGCAACGCCTATCTGCTCGACCGCGGCGACAGCTGCCGCGTCGCCACGCTCGACGACGGGCGGGTGCGCGACCTGGCCCCGGTCCCGCCGGCGGACCGGTACAAGGCCTTCATGGCCGACACACTGGACCGCCTGGTGCGCGGCGTGGCGCCGGCGGTCGGGATCGCGGACTATCTGCAGGCCATGCGCCTGATCGACCGGGCTTACGAGGAGGCCGCAACATGACCGGCATCGGCATCATCGGCGCCGGCTTTTTCGGTGCGATCCATGCGCGAGCCCTCGTCGCCGTGCCGGGCGCGCGGGTCGCGGCGGTCTGCCGCCAGGACATCGACGCCGCCCGAGCCTTCGCACGGGAGCATGGCGGCAACGCCCATGCCCATTGGCAGGCGCTGCTCGACGACCCGGCGGTCGACGTGGTGCTGATCGCCACGCCGCATCACCTACACGCCGAGATGGCGATCGCCGCGGCGCAGGCGGGCAAGCACATCCTGCTGGAGAAGCCGATGGCGCCGACCGTCGCCGAATGCGACGCGATCAACGCCGCGGTGGCCGAAGCCGGAATCCATCTGATGGTCGGGCACGTCATGCATTTCGCCCTGCCTTGCCTCGCCGCCCGCGAGATCATCGCGGGCGGCGACATCGGCCGCCCGGTGCTCGGCAGCAGTTGGCTGATCAAGCTGTGGATGGAGGCAAATCGCCAGCCCTGGCACCTGTCACCGAAGACCGGCGGCGGCATGCTGCTGACCGCGGGGATCCACGCGCTCGACCGGCTGGTCTGGCTGATGGACGGCCCGGTGGCGGCGGTCTCGGCCATGGCCGGCACCCATTTCCACGACCAGGAGGCCGACGACACGGCGCTGATGCTGCTGCGCTTCGCCGATGGGCGGATCAGCCAGGTGGCGAGCATCGGCTACCGCGACGGCGGCGTCGGCTTCGCCATGGACCTGGTCTGCGAGGCCGGGACCCTGCGCCTCGATTTCGACCAGGGCGTCGCGATCGGCCGGGGCGGCACCTGGACCCCGGTGCCGCACTCGATCGAGCCGGACTGGGCGCAGCGCGCGGTCGAGCGCGAATGGCAGGCGATGCTGGCCCTGATCCAGGGCGCTGCGCCGAACCCGGCGGATGGTGCCTATGCCCGCCATCTCATCGCCTGCATCGAGGCGGCCCTGCAGTCCGAACAGTCCCGCCGCGAAGTGGCGCTGCCAGCCGCCCCTGAAGCAAATTCCTAATTCCAGATGGCAGTGTAAAATCTCAGATTCGTCTTGTGAGATGTCACGTACAATGCCACGCTACCGGGCATGTACGATCCATCCTCGCCCTTTGCCCAGGTTCGGGCGCCCGGCGCCGAGCCGAAGGCGGCCTTCGCCCTGAAGCGTCTTCGTCGGGCCGTGATCGAGTGCGAGCTGCGACCGGGCGCCGATTGTTCGGAGCCAGATCTCGCCAAGAGCTTCGGCCTGGGCCGCGCCGCCGTCCGCACCGCCCTCGTCACCCTGGCCGCAGAAGGGCTGGTCGCGGTCGAGCCGCGCCGCGGCTGGCGGGTGGCGCCGGTCACCGGCGCGCTGATCGGCGACGTGATCCGCGCCCGCAAGGCGGTCGAGCCCGCCCTGGCCGACCTCCGGCTGCCGCCCGACGCCGCCGCCCGGCTGACCGCGATGACCCGCATGGGGGCTGCGCTGCAGGGGCGCGAGGACCACCAGGCCCTGGTCACCTCGCGCGCCACCGACCGCCAGATCCTGGACCAGCTGGCCGCCCAGGCCGGCGGGCTGGTCGGAACCTGGCTGGACCAGGCATGGAACCAGGCGGACCGGGTCACGGCCTTCTTCGATCTCGCCGGACGGCACCATCGGCCGATCGAGCGTGAGCCGCTGATCGCCGCGCTCGCCGCCGGCGACGCCGAGGCGGCGCGACGAGAGATCGCGGCCGCGATCGCGGCCTTCCAGGACTTCGCCACCGACGCCCTGTTCTCCCTGTCCTCGTCCCTCGACGTGGCGGGGAGCGGCAGGCGCCAGCGACAAACCAGGCCGACGGCGCGCATGGCACGACCGGATCGGCCATCACAACAGGGGGACATCACATGACACGGATCGGAAACGGCTGGCTCGGCGCCGCCCTGGCGGTCTCGCTTTTGACGCTGGCAGCGCCGGCCATGGCCAAGGACCGCCTCACCGTCGACCTGGTGAACGAGCCGTCCTCGCTGGACCCGCAGCTGCAGTGGAACCCGGACAGCTACTACGTCTACCGCAACGTCTTCGACAACCTGGTCACCCGCGACGACAAGGGCGAGATCGTCCCGCAGGTCGCCACATCCTGGAAATACCTCTCGGACACCGAGATCGAGTTCCAGATCCGCGACGACATCACCTTCCATGACGGGCAGAAGCTGACGGCGGAGGACGTCGCCTTCAGCGTCCGCCGCATCACCGACCCGAAATTCGCCAGCCCGCAGCTGGGCCAGTTCAACAAGATCACCGGCGCCGAGGCGACCGGCCCGACCACGGTCCGCATCAAGACCGACGGCCCCTACCCCGCCCTTCTTGCCCAGCTGGTGAAGCTGTCGGTCGTGCCGAAGCACGTGGTCGAGGCCGTGGGCAACGACGCCTTCAACCAGAAGCCGGTCGGCAGCGGCCCGTATAAGTTCGAGGGCTGGCAGCGCGGCGTCGCCGTCACCCTGACCCGCAACGACGCCTATTGGGGCCAGAAGGGGCCGTTCCAGACCGCGGTGTTCCGCGCCGTGCCGGACGCCGCCACCCGCGTCGCCGACCTGCAGGCCGGCACCGCCGATCTCGTCGTCACCCTCGACAGCGACCTGGCCGCGCAGATCCAGGGCTCGGACAAGGTCAAGCCGCTGGTGGTGCTGACCGAGCGCGTCGCCTACCTGCGACTGAACCCGCTGAAGCCGCCCTTCGACAACCCCAAGCTGCGCCAGGCCGTGGCCTATGCCATCGACAAGGAGGGGCTGACCGAGGGCATCCTCGGCGGCTACGACAAGCCGGTGGCGGAGCTGCTGACCCCCGCCCATGTCGGCTGGACCGAGGGCATCGAGGGCTTCCCCTACGATCCGGAGAAGGCCAAGGCGCTGGTCGCCGAGGCCGGCGACGCGGCAAAGGCCGAGGCCGAGCTGTCCACCGCCCCGGTCTACGACCAGCGCATCGTCCAGGCGGTGCAGCAGCAGCTGACGGAGGTCGGCATCAACGTGAAGATCACGATGACCGACATGGCCAGCTATCTGAAGCGGTCGCAGGGCAAGCCGCAGGAAGGCGCGAGCATCACCTTCGGCCGCTGGTCCTGCGCCTGCCAGGATGCCGACGGCGTGCTGTTCCCCTTGCTGCACAGCAGCAGCGCCTGGTCGAACTACCGCAACGCCGAGGTCGACAAGCTGCTGGTCGAGGCGCGCTCGACCCTGGACGACGCCACCCGCTTCGACCGCTACGCCAAGGTCAACGAGATCGTCGCCACCGAGGTGCCGGCGCTGCCGCTGTACCAGGCCGCCATCATCTACGGCGCCGCCAAGGGGCTGAACTGGCAGCCGACGCCGAATGAGAGCCTGTTTCTGAACCGCATGTCCTGGACGGACTGACTATGGCGATCCCGTTCAAGCCCGCCCTGCTGGGCGCGGCGCTGGTCCTGGCCTCCGCCCTGGCCCTCCCGGCCCCGGCGGAGGCCAAGGACCGCTTCGTGGTCGACCTGGTCAACGAGCCGTCGACGCTGGACCCGCAGCTGCAGTGGAACCCGGACAGCTATTACGTCTACCGCAACATCTTCGACAACCTGGTCACCCGAGACGACAAGGGGCAGATCGTCCCGCAGATCGCGACGGCGTGGAAGGTGCTGTCCGACACCCAGGTCGAGTTCGAGATCCGCGACGGCGTCACCTTCCATGACGGCAGCCCGCTGACGCCGGAGGATATCGCCTTCAGCGTCCGCCGGATCATCGACCCGAAGCTCGCCAGCCCGCAGCAGGGCCAGTTCGACAAGATCGTGAAGGCCGAGGCGACGGGGCCGCACAGCGTCGTGCTGACCCTCGCCGGCCCCTACCCGGCGCTGCTGGCGCAGTTGGTGAAGCTGTCGATCGTGCCGAAGCATGTGGTCGAGGCGGTCGGCAACGACGCCTTCAACCTGAAGCCGGTCGGCAGCGGCCCGTACAAGTTCGACAGCTGGCAGCGCGGCGTCGCCGTCACCCTGACCCGCAATGACGCCTATTGGGGCCAGAAGGGGCCGTTCGCGACCGCGGTGTTCCGGGCGGTGCCCGACGCCGCCACCCGGCTGGCCGACATCCAGGCCGGCAGCGCCGACCTGGCGGTGTCGCTCGATTCCGACCTGGCCGGCCAGCTCGAGGCCTCGGGCCGAGGCAAGCGGCTCCACACCCTGACCGAGCGCCTGGCCTATCTGCGCCTGAATCCGACGAAGCCGCCCTTCGACGACCTGCGGCTGCGCCAGGCCGTGGCTTATGCCGTCGACAAGGAGGGCATCACCGAGGGCATCCTCGGCGGCCTGGACAAGCCGATCGGACAGATGCTGACGCCGGCGCATTTCGGCTGGTTCGACGACATCCCCGGCCTGCCCTACGACCCGGACAAGGCCAAGGCCCTGGTCGCCGAGGCTGGGGGATCGCCCAAGGTCGAGATCGCCACCGGCGCCTTCTTCGACCAGCGGGTGGTCCAGGCCATCCAGCAGGAGCTGGCGGATGTCGGTTTCGACGCCAGCATCAAGCTGGTCGACACCCCGACCTTCCTGAAGCTGATCCAGCAGGGCGCCCAGGGCGGCCCGGCCCTGGCTGTCAGCCGGTCCTCCTGCGCCTGCCAGGACGCGGACGGGGCGCTGTACCAGCTGTTCCATTCCGGCAATCCCTGGACCATTGTCGAGAGCAAGGAGCTCGATGCCTGGCTGGACGACGCCCGGGCGACGCTGGACAGCGACAAGCGGCTGACCGACTACCGCAAGGTCAGCACCTTCATCGCCAAGGAGATCCCGGTGGTGCCGCTGTTCCAGACCGTGGCGATCTACGGCGCCGCCAATCCGCTGCAATGGACGCCGACGCCGAACGAAAGCCTGTTCCTGAACCGCATGTCCTGGTCGGAATGACCGAGGACCGGCACCCGGCATGACCGCCTTTCTGCTCCGCCGCATTGGCCAAGCGCTGCTGACGATCTTCGGCGTGGCGACGCTGATCTTCTTCCTGCAGCGCCTGACCGGCGACCCGACCTATCTGCTGGTGCCGGACACCGCCACCCAGGCGGATATCGAGGCGCTGCGCCACGCGCTGGGCTTCGACCGGCCGCTCTGGATCCAGTACTTGTCCTTCCTGGGCGAGATCGCGCGCTTCGACCTCGGCCGGTCGGTGGTGCAGACCGTGCCGGTCCTGGACATCATCGCCTCGCGCCTGCCCTACACCCTGGCGCTGGCGGCCGGGGCGCTGCTGGTGGCCTGCGGAATCGGCATCCCGGTCGGGGTGGCGCTGGCCCTCTGGCGCGACCGCTGGGTGGCCCGGCTGCTGGCCGGGCTGGTGCTGGCGGCGCAGAGCATGCCGACCTTCTGGAGCGGCATCCTGATGATCCTGGTCTTCGCCGTGACGCTGGGCTGGCTGCCGCCCTCCTCCACCGGCGGGATCGACCATCTGGTGATGCCGTCGGTGGCGCTGGGCCTGCTCAGCATGGCGACCTTCGCCCGGGTGACGCGCACGGCGCTGCTGGAGGAGCTGTCGAAGGACTATGTCCGCACCGCCCGCGCCCGCGGCGCCGGCACCGTGCGCCTGCTGCTGCGCCACCTGGCCCGCAACGCGTCGATCCCGATCATCACCGTCGCCGGGCTGGAAATCTCGAACCTGCTGGCCGGCGCGGTGATCGTGGAGACGGTGTTCGCCTGGCCGGGGCTCGGCCAGCTGACGGTGCAGTCGATCCTGGCCCGCGACTTCCCGATCGTGCAGGGGGTGGTGCTGCTGGGGTCCTTCGTCACCGTCGCGTTGAACCTGCTGACCGACCTCCTCTACACCGCCGTCGACCCACGCATCCGGCTGGGGAACGCCCGATGAGCGCCGCCGTCGAGACGACCTCTCCGGCTCCGGCTGCCCGGCGGCCGCTGCGGCGGGCCCTGCCCTTCATCATCCTGCTGGTGCTGTTCGCCCTGGCCGCGGTGCTGGCGCCGCTGGTGGCGCCCTACGACCCGAACGCCCAGAACCTGCTGGGCCGGCTCAAGCCGCCCGGCACCGTCGCCCGCAACGTGCACTACCTGCTGGGCAGCGACGAGCTCGGCCGCGACCTGCTGAGCCGCCTGGTCTGGGGCGCCCGGGTCTCGCTCTTGGTCGCCGTGCTGTCGGTGCTGATCTCCGGCATCGTCGGCACCGTGCTCGGCATGCTCGCGGGCTATCTGCGCGGCCCCGTCGAGATGGTGGTGATGCGGGTGGTCGACGTGTTCCTGTCGGTGCCGGCGATCCTGCTGGCGATCATCACCGTCGCCGTGGTCGGCCCCGGCCTCTTGAACGTCATCCTGGTGCTGGCCCTGACACGCTGGCCGCGCTACGCCCGCGTCGCCTATGGCCAGACGCTGTCGATCGCCGGCCGGCCCTATGTCCGACTGTCGGCCTTCATGGGCGCCGGACCGCTGCGCGTGCTGTTCCGCCACATCCTGCCGAACATCCTGGGCGCCGTGACCGTGGTGGCGACGCTGGAGTTCGGGCTGATGGTGCTGTTCGAGGCCGGGCTGTCCTTCCTGGGCCTCGGCGTGCAGCCGCCGACCGCGAGCTGGGGCGCGATGCTGTCGACCGGCCGCAACTATGTCGCCACCGCCTGGTGGATCGCGACGTTTCCCGGGCTCTGCCTGTTCCTCCTGGTGCTCGCCGCCAACCTGATCGGCGACGCGCTGCGCGACCGTCTCGACCCCCACAGCCGATGAGGAGTCCCATGAACATTCCGAGCGATCTGAACGGCAAGCGCGTGGTGGTGACCGGCGCCTGCGGCGTGGTGGGCAGCTGGATCGCCGCCGCCTTCGCCGAGGCCGGCGCCAGCCTGTGCCTGACCGACACCTCGGAGCCCGACCTCGACCGCCTGGCCATGAACCTCAAGGGCGACCGCTTCGCCCATGCAGCCGACCTGCGCCAGGAGACCGCGATCGACGGCCTCGCCGCCGAGATCGCCCTGCGCTGGGGCACGGCGGACATCCTGGTCAACAATGCCGGGGTCTATCCCAGCGGCTTCCTGCTCGACATCGATGTCGAGGAATGGGACCGGATCTTCGACGTCAACCTGCGCGCGCCCTTCCTGCTGACCCGCGCCCTGGCGAAGCAGATGATCGCCGCCAAGGTCCCGGGCAGCATCATCAACATCTCCTCCGGCGCCTCGCGCAAGATGCGCCGGACCGTGGTGCCCTACTGCGTGTCCAAGGCCGCGCTGGACCGGCTGACCAAGGGCTTCGCGCTGGAGCTGGCGGAGTTCGGCATCCGGATCAACGCGGTCGAACCCGGCTTCATCGCCGGCAGCAAGGTCAGCCTTCTGACCGAGGAGCATGTCGAGGCGACCAGCGGGTCGATCCCGCTCGGCCGGCCGTCCTCCGCCGCCGATGTCGGCAATGCCGTGCTGTTCCTGGCCAGCGAGGCCGCCGCCTACATGACCGGGTCCACCATGACGGTCGACGGCGGCAACTCGATCGGGTCGATGGCCGTCTACCAGGCCAAGAAGTCGCCGCTCTAGGAGAAGTCCGATGGTCCAGCCCTGGCCGCGCTACCAATGGCCGGAAGGCCGCGACAGCGCCTTCTGCTTCACCGTCGATGTCGACGCGGATTCGCCCTATCTCTGGCAGCAGCGGGCGCCGGAGGCGACGCGGTCTCTGGGCCAGCTGGAGCAGCGGCGCTTCGGCCCGCGCCTCGGCATCTGGCGGCTGCTCGACCTGCTCGACCGCTTCGGCGTCAAGGGCAGCTTCTTCGTGCCCGGCGCGGTGGCCGAGGCCAACCCCGAGCTGCTGCCGGCCTTCCTGGAGCGTGGCCACGAGATCGGCCTGCACGGCTTCTTCCACGAGATCGTGGCGCAGAGCAGCGACGCCGAGTTCACTGGCGCGCTGGAGGCGGCGATCGAGGTGTTCCGGCGCCAGACCGGCGCGGTGCCGAAGGGCTTCCGGTCGCCGGCCTGGGAGATGACGCCGCACATGCTGGCGGAGATCCGCCGGCACGGCTTCTGGGACAGCTCGCTGGCCGGCGCCGACCACCCCTATGAGATCGACGGCGTGGTCGAGGTGCCGGTGCAATGGGCGATCGACGACGCCGTGTTCTTCAAATTCTCCGGCGGCGGCACCGACCAGTGGCCGCCCGAGGCGCCGGGGCCGATCCTGGAGGGCTGGCTGGACGAGTGGGAAGGCCTGCGCCGCCTGAACGGCCTGTTCATGCTGACCGTCCATGACTGGATCTCCGGCCGCGCCCAGCGGCTGCGGCTGCTGGAGCGCCTGCTGGAGCGGATCACCGCCGCGCCCGGAGTCTGGGTCGCCACGGTCGGCGAGGTGGCGGCGTATCACGCCGGCTCGGCCAATGCCGGGCGCTTCGTCGCCGCCTCCGCCATCCCCGGCCCGGTCGAGCCGCGGCGCTTCGGGCGCAAAGCATGAATCTGGCGTCGCGCAAGACCGAGATCCGCAGCCGCCACGGCCTCGTCGCCGCCCAGCACCGTTACGCGGCCGAGGCCGGCGCGGCGGTGCTGGCCCGCGGCGGCAACGCCATGGATGCGGCGGTGGTCGCGGCGCTGGTGCTGAGCGTGGTCGAGCCCTGGCTGTCCGGCATCGGCGGCGGCGGCTTCCTGCTGCATGCCGATGGCTTGAGCGGTGCGGTCTCGGCACTGGACTTCAACGTCCGGGCCCCGGCGGCGCTGGACCCGGCCGACTATCCGCTGGCGGGGGCCGACACCGGCAACTGGTTCCAGTGGCCGTCGGTGGTCGAGGACCGCAACCTGATCGGCGGCCCCTCGATCTGCGTCCCCGGCGCGGTCGCCGGCCTGGCCGTGGCGCTGGAACGCTTCGGCAGCATCGGCTGGGCCGAGGCGCTGGAACCGGCCATCGACCATGCCGAGCGCGGGCTGGAGATCGACTGGTACGCGGCCTTCTGCATCTCGATCGAGGCCGATGCGCTGGCCCGCTTCGCCCCCACCGCCGCGTTGCTGCTGGAGAACGGCCAGGCCCCGAAGGCGGCCGAAGGAAAGCATCGCCCGATGCCGGCCAAGGCCCGGATGCTGCGCCGGCTGGCGCAGGAAGGCGCCCGCGACTTCTACGAAGGTGAGACCGCGCGGGACCTGGCGGCCGACCTGGCCGAGGCCGGGTCGCGCATCACCGCCGCCGACCTCGCCGCCTACCGGCCGCGCTGGGCCGAGCCGCTGTGCGGCGGTTATCGCGATCGGCAGGTGTGGGCCATGCCGGGGCTGAGCGGCGGGCCGAGCCTGCTGGAGGCGCTGGACCTGCTGGCCCCGCGGACCGGCTGGGGCGACCGGCCTGATGCGCGGGCGGCGCTGGCCTATGCCCGGGCGGCGCGCGAGGCCTATCGCCGCCGGCTGACCGGCCTGGGCCATGCGGGCCTCTCCCGCGACCCCGGCTGCACCAGCCATGTCAGCGTGGTCGATGCGCAGGGCAACATGGTCTCGCTGACCAACACCCTGCTCTCGCGCTTCGGGTCGAAGGTGGTGCTGCCCCGCGCGGGCATCCTGATGAACAACGGCATGATGTGGTTCGACCCGCGGCCGGGCCAGCCCAACTCAATGGCCGGGGGCGCCCAGCCGCTGGCGAATATGTGCCCGCTGATCCTCGGCCGCGACGGCCGGCCGACGCTGGCGATCGGCGCCGCCGGCGGCCGGTCGATCTTCCCGGCCCTGCTGCAGCTGATCTCCTACGTCGTCGATTACGGCATGACGCTGGAAGAGGCGTTCCACACGCCGCGGGTCGACGCCAGCACCCCGACCATCAAGGTGAATGCGGCCGCAGCGCCGGACGCCGCCGCCGCCGTGGCCCGCGACTTCCCGGTGCAGATCGTCGAGGACACGCTGTATCCGGTGAATTTCGCCATCGCCTCGGCCTCCGCGCGCGATCCGGAGACCGGAGAGGCGGTCGGCATGGCGCATCCGACCAGCCCCTGGTCCGGCGTCGCGGTCGGAGGGCCGGCCGATGCCGGCTGAAGCGCCCCTTCTCGCCATCGACGGGCTGCGGGTCGCGATCGGCGGCCGGTCCGTGGTCGACGGGGTGTCGCTGTCGATCCGCCGCGGCGAGGTGCTGGCCCTGGTCGGCGAAAGCGGCTGCGGAAAGAGCCTGACCGCCCTGTCGGTGCTGCGTCTGCTGCCGGCCGCCGCGCGCGTCGCCGGCGGCACCGTCGCCATGGAGGGCACCGACCTGCTGGCGCTGGACGAGGCTTCGCTGCGCGACCTGCGCGGCAACCGGGTGTCGGTGATCTTCCAGGAGCCGGTGGCGTCGCTGAACCCGCTGGTCCGGGTCGGCGACCAGGTGGCGGAGAGCCTGCGGCTGCATCGCGGCGCGTCGGCCGCCACTGCACGGGCCGAGGCCGTGGCCATGCTGGCGCGGGTCGGCATCGCCGATCCGGAGCGTCGGGCCGGGCAGTTCCCGTTCGAGCTGTCGGGCGGCATGTGCCAGCGCGTGATGATCGCCTCGGCCCTGATCTGCCGGCCGGAGATCCTGATCGCCGACGAGCCGACCACGGCGCTGGACGTCACCATCCAGGCGCAGATCCTGGACCTGCTGAAGTCGCTGCGGGCCGAGGCCGGCAGCGCCATCCTGCTGATCACCCACGACATGGGCGTGGTCGCCGACATGGCCAACCGGGTGGCGGTGATGTATGGCGGCACGGTGGTCGAGAGCGGGCCGGTCGACGCCATCTTCGACGCCCCGGCTCATCCCTACACCAAGCTGCTGCTGGCCACCATGCCGCGGCTGGACGGCCCGCGCCGCGAGGAGCTGAAGACCATCACCGGCGCGGTGCCGGACGCGGCGCACTGGCCGCAGGGCTGCCGCTTCCGCACCCGCTGCCCGCTGGCCGATGAGCGCTGCGCCGAGACGCCGCCGCTGGAGCCGGCGCAGGGCGATGCCGGCCACTTGGCCGCGTGCTGGCACGGCGACCGCGTGGGGGCGCTGGCATGACCGGAGCAACGCTCCTCTCGGTCCGCGACCTCGCGGTGCATTTCCCGGTCCGCGGCGCCGCCAAGGGCGCCGTGGTCAAGGCGGTGGACGGCATCTCGCTGGAGCTCGAGGCCGGCCGCACCCTGGCGCTGGTCGGCGAAAGCGGCTGCGGCAAGTCGACCACCGGCTACGCCATCCTGGGGCTGGAGCGGGCGACGCGCGGCACCGTGGCCTTCGAGGGCCGCGACGTCACCCATGCCGCCCCGGCCGAACGCCGCGCCCTGGCCGGCGCCATGCAGATCGTGTTCCAGGACCCGAGCGCGGCGCTGGACCCGAAGATGCGGATCGGCGCCAGCATCGCCGAGCCGCTGGCGATCCGCGGCACGCCCGGTGCGGAATGCCGTCGGCGCGTGGCGGAGTTGCTGGACCTGGTCGGCCTGCCGGCCGGCTATGCCCAGCGCTATCCCAACGAGCTGTCGGGCGGGCAGCGCCAGCGGGTGGTGATCGCCCGCGCCCTGGCGCTGTCGCCGAAGCTGCTGGTCTGCGACGAGCCGGTCTCGGCGCTCGACGTCTCGATCCGCTCGCAGATCCTGAACCTGCTGGTGCGGCTGCAGGACCAGCTGGGCCTGGCCTATCTGTTCATCAGCCACGACCTGTCGGTGGTGCGCCACATCGCCGACCGGGTGGCGGTGATGTATCTCGGCACCATCGTCGAGCAGGGCGACACCGACGCCGTCTTCGCGGCGCCGCGCCACCCCTACACCGAGGCGCTGCTGTCGGCCATCCCGCTGCCCGACCCGCGGGCGCAGCGTCAGCGCCGCAAGATCATCCTGTCCGGCGACCTGCCGAGCCCGCTGGCCACGCCCACCGGCTGCCCCTTCGTCAGCCGCTGCCCGATCCGGGTCGAGGACTGCGCCGCCATCCGCCCGGTGCTGCGCCCGGCCGATGGCGGCACCGAGGCCGCCTGCCTGGTGCGCGCGGGGTGACGGCGGCGTGATGCCGGCTACAGCAGTCCCGGCACCACCAGCGCCAGCCAGGCCAGCAGCGGCCCGACCACCACGACGATGGCGCTGTAGATCAGCATCTGCCGGAAGAAGGCGTCGCGGTCGACGCCATGGGCATTGGCCACCACCAGCGCGCCATTGGTCGAGAACGGGCTGACATCGACGATGGTGGTCGAGATCGCGATCGCCGCTACCATGCCGGGCACGCCGAGATGGCCCTGCATCAACAGCGGCACGGCCAGCGGGATGGTGGCGCCCAGCACCGCGACCGAGGAGGCGAAGGCCGAGACCACGCCGGCGACGTAGCACAGCAGCAGCGCGCCCAGCAGCGGCATGGCCATGTCCGAAACGCCGCTGCCGACATAGTCGACCGCGCCGGCCTTCTGCAGCACGCCGATATAGGTGATGACGCCGCCGATCAGCAGCACGGTCGACCAGCTGACCTTGTCGACCGCGCCCTTCTGCCCGCGCGGGCAGAGCAGGGCCAGGACCACGGCGACGCTCATCGCCACCAGTCCGACATCCAGTTCGAACGCTAGGGTCGCGACGGCCAGCACCGCGAGACCCAGCAAGGTCAGCGCCTGCTCGCGGTCGAGCGCGACGTGATGGTCGTCGCCCTCGCGATGCACCGCCCCCAGCCGCGGCCCGGCCGGCCGCGCCGGCGTGCCGCCATGGCCGCGCACCGGCACCGAGGCGCCGGCCGGCACGGCATCGACCAGCCCCTCGAAATCCTCGGCCGGACGGCGCACCGATAGGCGATGGCCGCCGAACACGAAGAAGATCACCAATGAGATCAGGGCGTTAAAGGCCAGGCTGGACAGGAACAGCACGATCTCGTTGCCCGGCAGGCCGGCCTTTTCGACCACTTCATTGGTGATGCCGCCATAGATGCTGATCGGCGAGAAGCCGCCGCCCTGGGCGCCGTGCAC
Source organism: Inquilinus sp. OTU3971 (assembly GCF_038440215.1). Classification (NCBI taxonomy): domain Bacteria; kingdom Pseudomonadati; phylum Pseudomonadota; class Alphaproteobacteria; order Rhodospirillales; family Rhodospirillaceae; genus Inquilinus; species Inquilinus sp. OTU3971. The sequence goes on from NZ_JASATH010000115.1 coordinate 22,501, forward strand.
CACCATCAGGCCCATCAGCATCGGGCTGATGCCGTAGCGGGCGGCAAAGCGCAGGGCAATCGGCGCGATGATGGCGACGGCGCCGGGGCTGACCGCTCCGATGCCGGTCAACAGGGCGGAGACCGCGAACATCATCCAGGGAATGGCCGCGATCCGGCCGCCGACCAAGCGCACCGCGTAGTGCACCAGCCAGTCGACCGTGCCGTTGTTCTGGGCGATGGCGAAGAGATAGGTGATGCCGACCAGGGTGACGAACAGGCCACCCGGGAAGCCGGCCAGGATGGCGTTGGCCGTCATTCCGACCGAGACCGTTCCGACCAGGAAGGCGAGCGCGAAGCCGAGGGCGCCCATGTTGATCGGCAGGGCGGTGGCGATGACGAACATCACCACCAGCCCGATGATGGATGCGATCTGCGCAGACACGTTTCCTCTCCCGTCGTTCTGGTTTATCGGCGGCCCCGTCCCCGGAGGCGTCAGCCCGTCCGGTCCGGCTCCAATGTCAGGAAGCGCGCCAGGGCGCTGCCGGCGTTGAGCATGTGCTCGCGCATGGCGAAGGCGGCCTCGTCCGGGTCGCCGCGGGTCATTGCCCGCAGGATCCGGCCATGCTCCTCGCGCGACTGGCCCAGGCGGTTGGGATAGCGCAGCTGGGTCCGCCGGAACGGCAGCAGCCGGGCGCGCAACTGCAGCGCGTGCTCGACCAGGAAGCCGTTGTGGGTGGCGCGGTAGATGCCTTCGTGGAAGGCCAGGTTGAAGGCATCGTAGCCGGCGATGTCGCCGGACTGCAGCAACCCCTCCGAGTCCTCGTGCAGCTCGATCAGCCGGCCGCGCTCCAGCGCCGTCATCCGGTTGGTGGCCATCCGCGCGCACATCGCCTCGATCTCGGCCGTGACCTCGAACATCTCGGACAGGGTCTCGATCGTCATCGGCAGCACGACGATGCCGCGGCGCGGCCGGATCTCGACCAGCCCGGCAGCGGCCAGATGGCGCACCGCCTCCCGCACCGGCGTCCGCGAGGCGCCGTAGGTCTCGGCCAGCTGCGCCTCGTCCAGCACCGTCCCGGGCGGCAGGCGGCCGGTGGAAATCTCGTCGGTCAGCGCCAGGCGGATCCGCTCCGACAGCGAAGCGCGGTCATCGGCTGGCGTATCCAGAGGGGCCAAGGAGCGAGCCTCCCGTGCACGTTAATTGGATTTAATGGCACGAGCGTATTCCAACATCTTGCCACATGCAATCTCCGTATTCATATTCGGCGACAGAAACGGTATGTGTATACGCCACCCGCGGAGAGACCGATGGAAGCCGCACGGACCTGGTCGACCCTGGCCTCACGCAAGCAGAGGCGCCTGGAGCGGGCCGCGGCCTTCGCCGACGGCCCGGTGCTGAGGCCGGAGCGGATCGGCGACGCGCTGACGGCGCTGATCGAGCCGGGCGACCGCGTCGCGCTCGAGGGCGACAACCAGAAGCAGGCCGATTTCCTGTCCCGGTCCCTGGCCAAACTCGATCCCGCCAAGGTCCATGACCTGCATTTGCTGATCTCGACCCTCGGTCGGCCCGAGCATCTCGACCTGTTCGAGCGCGGCATCGCCCGCAAGGTCGATTTCTCCTTCGCCGGGCCGCAGAGCCTGCGCGTGGCGCAGCTGCTGGAGGACGGCAAGCTCGAGATCGGCGCGATCTACACGTATGTCGAGCTCTACGCCCGGATGTTCGTCGACCTGACGCCGCAGGTGGCGCTGGTCTGCGCCGAGAAGGCCGACCGGCACGGCAACCTCTACACCGGCGCCAACACCGAGGACACGCCGACCATCGTCGAGGCCACCGCCTTCCGCCACGGCGTGGTGGTGGCCCAGGTCAACGAGATCGTCGACGAACTGCCGCGGGTCGATATCCCCGCCTCCTGGGTCGATTTCGTGGTCGAGGCCGACCGGCCCTTCGCGGTCGAGCCGCTGTTCACCCGCGACCCGCGCCATATCGGCGAGCTGCAGATCCTGATGGGGATGATGATCATCCGCGGCATCTACGAGCGGCACGGCGTCACCTCGCTGAACCACGGCATCGGCTTCGACACCGCGGCGGTGGAGCTGCTGCTGCCGACCTATGGCGAGAGCCTTGGCCTGAAGGGCAGGATCTGCCGCAACTGGGCGCTGAACCCGCATCCGACGCTGATCCCGGCGATCGAGAGCGGCTGGGTCGAGAGCGTCCACTGCTTCGGCAGCGAGGTCGGCATGGAGGACTACATCCGCGCCCGGCCGGACATCTTCTTCGTCGGCCGCGACGGCAGCCTGCGGTCGAACCGTGTGTTCTGCCAGCTGGCCGGGCAGTACGGCGTCGACCTGTTCATCGGCTCGACCCTGCAGATGGACGCGGACGGCAACTCCTCCACCGTCACGCTGGGCCGGCTGGCCGGGTTCGGCGGCGCGCCGAACATGGGCCACGACCCGCGCGGCCGCCGCCACGCCAGCGACGCCTGGCTCAGCCTGATGACGTCCAAGGCGCCGGTCGCGCGCGGCCGCAAGCTGGTGGTGCAGACGGTCGAGACCTTCAAGGCGGGCGGCGTGCCGGCCTTCGTCGAGACGCTCGACGCGGTCGAGGTCGGCCGCAACAGCGGCATGCCGATCGCCCCGGTGATGATCTATGGCGACGACGTCTCCCATGTCGTGACCGAGGAGGGCATCGCCTATCTCTACAAGGCCGAGGGCGGCCAGGAGCGGCGCGCCGCCATCGCCGCGGTGGCCGGCGCCACCGAGATCGGCCGGCGGGCGGAGGCGAAGCGCACGGCCGACCTCCGGTCCCGCGGCATCGTCGCCTATCCCGAGGATCTCGGCGTCAGCCGGCTGCAGGCGAACCGCTCGCTGCTGGCGGCGCGGTCGATCGACGACCTGGTGGACTGGTCCGGCGGGCTGTACCGCCCCCCTGCCCGGTTCCGCGGTTGGTGACCGGCGATGGGAAAGATCGACACTCTCATTCTGAGTCCCCCCTCCCCTCGCGGGAGGGGGCCAGGGGGAGGGGGTTCCTTCGGCAAGATCCGGCCCGAATTCTTGCAGGCCGGCGCGGACGGTGAGTTCGGCTCCCTGACCAATCGCGCGCGGACGCGCGCAGACCCCTCCCCCAGCCCCCCCCCCCCCCCCGGGGGGGGGGGGGCCACAAAAACCCCCGG
>NZ_JASATH010000116.1:0-25593 GCF_038440215.1 Inquilinus sp. OTU3971
TGTGCGTTGGTTTATCGGCTCGATCTCACGCAACCCGCTTGCCGGCGCGCCAGACGGCGCGGATGTGCGGCACGCCGTCGATCAGGCGGAAGCGGACGAGATCGGCCCGCAGCCCCGGCTCGATCCGGCCGCGGTCGTCCAGCCCCGCCGCCTTGGCCGGGTTGGCGCTGACCAGCGCGATGGCTCCCGGCAGACCGAGCCCGACCGGCGCCTCGGCCAGCAGGCAGACGGCGTGCAGCATGCTGATCGGCACGTAGTCGGAGGCGAGGATGTCGAGCAGACCGGCGGCCGCCAGCTCCGCCGCCCCGACATTGCCGCTGTGCGAGCCGCCGCGAACCACGTTCGGGGCGCCCATCAGGATCGACAGGCCATGGCTGCGCGCCGCCTGGGCCGCCTCCGCGGTGGTCGGGAACTCCGAGATCGAGACGCCGAGCGACACCGCCTCGTCGACATGGGCGGGGGTCTCGTCGTCATGGCTGGCCAGGGCCAGGCCGCGGCCGGCGGCGAGCTCGGCGATGGCGAGGCGATGGCGGTGGGCATGCGCCTCCTGCGACGCCTGGCGCTGCTTCATCACCACGTCCAGCTCCGCCTCGCTGTAACGGTGGCGGTTGGCCTGGCGCCACTTCTCGACCTGGGCGTACTGCCGCTGGCCGGGCGTGTGGTCCATGATCGAGAGCAGCCGCACCGCCGGGTCGTCGACCAGCACCGAGAGATAGTCGAGCACATGCGGGTCGGCGACCTCGCAACGCAGATGCAGGAAATGGTCGGCCCGCAGCATGTCCTGCCGGCGCGCGGCCTCCAGCCCGTCGACCATCGGCCGCAGCAGGCTGCCGCGCGGCACGCCCTTGTGCTCGCCCATCAGCGACAGGCTGTCGAACACGGTGGTGATGCCGGCGGTGGCGACCTGCGCGTCATGCGCCATCGCCGCCGAGACGTTGTTCCACATCACGCCTGGCCGCGGCGCCACATGGCGCTCGAGATGGTCGGTGTGCAGGTCGATCATGCCGGGGATCAGGTAGTCGCCGCCGGCGTCGTCGCCGGCAGGGGGTGCCCCGCCCTGCTCCACTGCGGCGATGCGGCCGTCCTCGACCCGCAGCGTTCCGGTGACGACGGCCTCGGGGGTGACGATCCGGGCGTTCGAGAAGATCAGATCCGTGCTCATGCGGCCGCCTTGTAGAGCGTGACGTCGAAGATCCGGGTCGCCACCCGATCGCGCACCGCCGTGTCGTGGAAGATCCCGACGATGGCGGCGCCACGTGCCTTGGCCTCCTCGATCAGCTCGATGACCACGCGCCGGTTGTCGGCGTCGAGCGAGGCCGTCGGCTCGTCGAGCAGGAGGATGGGATACTCCATCGCGAAGCCGTGCGCGAGATTGACCCGCTGCTGCTCGCCGCCGGAGAAGGTGGCGGGCGGCAGCGACCACAGGCTTTCGGGCAGGTTCAGCCGGGCCAGCAGGTTGCGGGCGCGGCGGTCGGCCTGCGCCTCGGCGACGCCGGAGGCCAGCATCGGCTCCTTGACGATCTCCAGCGTCGGCACACGCGGGATCACCCGCAGGAACTGGCTGACATAGCCGAGCGTCCGGCGCCGGACCTCGAGGATCCGGCGCGGCGTCGCGGCGGTGATGTCGACCGGCGCGCCCTCGTGCCGGATCAGCACCCGCCCGGCCGAGGCCAGGTAGTTGCCGTAGAGGGTGCGCATGAAGGTGCTCTTGCCGGCGCCGGACGCGCCGCCCAGCACGACGCATTCCCCGGCGGCCACGGTGAAATCGACGCCGTCGAACACCGGCAGCCGCACCCCGCCCTGGTTGTGGAGAACGAAGGTCTTGGACAGGCCGGAGACCTCGATCATCGGAGTCGTGTTCGGCATGGCTCAGACCTGCAGGACGGAGGAGACGAGGAGCTGGGTGTAGGGGTGCTGCGGGTCGTCCAGCACCTGGTCGGTCAGGCCGGTCTCCACCACCCGTCCGTGCCGCATCACCATCAGGCGGTCGGCCAGCAGGCGGGCCACGGCGAGATCGTGGGTGACCAGCACCACGGCAATGCCGAGCCGGCGCACCAGCCCGCGCAGCAGGTCGAGCAGCCGCGCCTGGACCGAGACGTCGAGCCCGCCGGTCGGCTCGTCCATGAAGACGAGGCGCGGGTTGGTGACCAGGTTGCGGGCAATCTGCAGCCGCTGCTGCATGCCGCCGGAATAGGTCGCCGGCCGGTCGTCGATGCGGCCGAGGTCGAGCTCGACCTTCGCCATCCAGTCCTGCGCCTGACCGCGGATGCGGCCATAGTGCCGGGCGCCGACCGCCATCAGCCGCTCGCCGACATTGGCGCCGGCGCTGACACCCATGCGCAGCCCGTCGCGGGGGTTCTGGTGCACGAAGCCCCAGTCGGTGCGGGCCAGCATCCGCCGCTCCGGTTCCGACAGCGCGTAGATGTCGATCAGGCCGCGCAGCCGGGTGTCGAAGGCGACCGTGCCCTCGCTGGGCGGCAGCCGGCCGGAGATGCAGTTGAGCAGCGTGGTCTTGCCCGAGCCGCTCTCGCCGACGATGCCCAGCACCTCGCCGGGCGACATCTCGAAAGAGACCTCGCGGCAAGCGGTGACGGTGTCGCCGAAGAGCTTGGTCAGGCCCTCGACCCGCAGCAGGATGTCGCCGCTCATGCCTCGCCTCCCGGGATCTCGTGCGCCTGCTCGACCGCGCGGTCATAGGCGGCCAGCGCCTCGCCGCTCAGCGCGCCGTGATGGCCGGCCTCGCGCCGGGTGCGGCAATGGTGGCTGTCGGAGCAGACGAACATGCGCCCGCCGGCATCGTCGAGCACGACCTCGTCGAGATAGCTGTCCTCGGCGCCGCACAGGGCGCAGGGCTGGTCCCAATGCTGGATGTCGAAGGGATGGTCCTCGAAATCCAGGCTGACCACCTGGGTATAGGGCGGGATGGCGTAGATCCGCTTCTCGCGCCCCGCCCCGAACAGCTGCAGCGCCGGGCTCATGTGCATCTTCGGATTATCGAACTTCGGGATCGGCGAGGGCGCCATCAGATATCGGCCATGCACCATCACCGGATAGTCGTAGGTGGCGGCGATATGGCCGTAGCGGGCGATGTCCTCGTACAGGCGGACATGCATCAGCCCGTAATCGGCGTAGCCGTGCATCATCCGGGTCTCGACCTCGCGCGGCTCGAGCTGCCGCAGCGGTTCCGGCTGCGGCACCTGGTAGACCAGGATCTGGCCCTCCGCCAGCGGCTGCTCCGGGATGCGGTGGCGGGTCTGGATCACCGTGGCCGCGCCGGTGTCCTCGGTGGTCGCCACCCCGGCGACCCGGGCAAAGAAGCGGCGGATGTTGACGGCATTGGTGGTGTCGTCGGCGCCCTGGTCGATCACCTTCAGCACGTCGTCCGGGCCGATGATGCTGGCGGTGACCTGGATGCCGCCGGTGCCCCAGCCATAGGGCACCGGCATCTCGCGGCCGCCGAACGGCACCTGGTAGCCGGGGATCGCCACCGCCTTGAGCAGCGCCCGGCGGATCATCCGCTTGGTCTGCTCGTCGAGATAGGCGAAGTTGTAGCCGGGGTCGCGCCCGGTGGTTGCCACTGCGGTCTCGGCGCTCATTCCGCCGCCTCCTTCCGGGTGTCGTCGGCCTCGCGGGCGCGGCGCTCATGCTTCGCCCGCAGCCGGCGGACAAGCTCCAGCTCGGCCTGGAAGTCGACATAGTGCGGCAGCTTGAGATGCTGCACGAAGCCCGAGGCCTCGACATTGTCGCTGTGCGCCAGCACGAACTCCTCGTCCTGCGCCGGGTAGCGCGCGTCCTCACCGAGATCTCGCCCCCGAAGAGCCCGGTCGACCAGCGACATCGCCATGGCCTTGCGCTCGCAATGGCCGAAGGCCAGGCCGTAGCCGCGGGTGAATTGCGGCGGCGCCGACTTCGACCCGGCGAACTGGTTCACCATCTGGCATTCGGTGACGGTGACCTCGCCGATCTCGATCGCGAAGCCCAGCTCCTCCGGCACGATCTCGACCGCCACCTCGCCCAGCCGGATCTCGCCGGCGAAGGGGTGATTGCCGCCATAGCCGCGCTGCACCGAGTAGCCGAGCGCCAGCAGGAAGCCCTCGTCGCCCCGCGCGAGGTTCTGCAGCCGCTGGTCGCGGTCGGCCGGCAGGGTCAGCGGGTCGCGCGTCAGATCGACCGGCTCATGCCCTTCCGGCGCCTCGGCCTCGCGCTCGATCAGCCCCTCGCGGTTGAGGATGTCGACCACGCGCGGCACCGGCCCGTCCGGCCCCGCCTCGCCCTCCGGCGCCGCCGGCGGCTCGCCCGAAGCGGCCAGGGCGAAGTCGATCAGGCGGTGGGTGTAGTCGTAGGTCGGCCCCAGGATCTGGCCGCCCGGGATGTCCTTGTAGGTGGCGGAGACGCGGCGCCGCACCGTCATCCTTGCGGTGTCGACCGGCTCCGACACGGCGAAGCGCGGCAGCGTGGTGCGGTAGGCGCGCAGCAGGAAGATCGCCTCGACCAGGTCGCCCTGCGCCTGCTTGATCGCCAGCGCCGCGAGATCCCGGTCGTAGAGCGAGCCCTCGGCCATCACCCGGTCGACGGCCAGGCCCAGCTGCTCGCGGATCTGGTCCGGAGCGATCTCGGGCACCGCCGGATCGCCGCGGCGGGTCTCGGCCAGCAGCGACTGGGCGTTCTCGATCGCACGTTCGCCTCCCTTGACGGCGACATACATCGGATCAGCCCTCCCAGCGGGTGGTGCGCGGCAGGCCCAGCATCCGGTCGCCGCAGGTCAGCAGAAGGTCGACGCCGAGCGGATAGGCGGCGCCGTTGGCCACCCAGTCCTCGCGGAACCAGGCCGGCAGGCCGGCGATCCGGACAGGCTCGGCCTCGGCGATGCCCGGGCCGGTGAAGCGGCCCGCCTCCGGCCCGTCCAGCGCCGGCACCTCGACCACCAGCGTCGCCGAGCGGTCGGGGTAGCAGTCCTCGCCCAGGGCCAGGCCGCCGAGGCGCGGCAGGGACGCGGCATCGGCCACCAGCAGGAAGGCCGCCGCGGCCGGGTCGGCGACCAGCGGCGCGCCGGTGTGGAAGCGCAGGAAGCTCTGCACCGCCGGGGTCGCCAGGGCCGGGTCGAGCCAGACCGGCGTGTCGAAATCGACCAGGGTCAGCGCCGCCGCCGCCATGGCACGGCCGAGCGGGGCCGGTGCCGCGAGCGGGTCCGGGCAGGCGACCGGCCGGCCGGGCCGGGACATGGCGTCGAGCACGGCGCGGAACACCGACTGGCTGCCGAGCACCGGGTCGGCGAAGCCGGGCAGCAGTGCCGCCGAATCGAGAATGGCGGTCATCGCGGATTCTCCCCTCGCACCATGGTGAAGAAGTCGACGCGGGTCGCCGCCGCTTTGCGCCGGGCGGTCTCGCGCGCCTCCGCCTGGGCTTGGCGCAGCGGTGCGATCAACGCGGCTTCGACGGCGTCGCGCCGGTCGGTCTGCAGCAGGGCGTCGACCCGGGCCGCGATCTCGGCATGGCGGCGGTCGCGGCCGGCGACATAGCCGAAGCCCAGCACCTCGCTGCCGTCGAGGCGGCCCCCTGCGAGTTTGACCACGCAGCGCGTCACCGTCATCTCGCCGAGCGCGAAGGCCATGCCGTCGCCGCCGGCGCGGCCGCGCACCATCACCATGCCGGTCTCGGCCGGACGCAGCGTGGTGAAGCCGGCCGGGTCGCCGAGATCCGACCACAGGCGCTGCAGGGTCGCCGGATCCGACTTGGCCAGCACGGCCATCCAGTCCCGGCGCTGTTCGGTTTCTTTTGTCATAGGCTGATGGACCTATTGCCTATTCATCTAGTCATCCGTATGTTTAGATCATGGACGGGATTCGACGACATCCGCAAGTCGGGATGGATGAAATTTGCGTGACGGAGCTGGCATGAATCCGCAGACCTCGCTCAGCCGCGGCGCCGGCGTCGCCCTGTGGCGCCAGATCAGCGAGGCGCTGGAGCGCGAGATCCGCGACGGCGTGCACCCGGCCGGGGCCCGGCTGCCGACCGAGGCGGAGCTGTCGGAGCGGTTCGGCGTCAACCGCCACACGGTGCGGCGGGCCATGGCGGAGCTGGAGGAGCGTGGGCTGGTCGACGTCACCCAGGGGCGCGGCACCTTCGTCCATCTCGGCGCCATCGCCTATCTGATCGGCCGGCGCACCCGCTTCCACGAGAACATGCGCCGGGAGAACCGTGCGGCGCGGCTGGAACTGCTGGAGTCGGCGACCGAGCAGGCCTCGGGCCCGATCGCGCGGGAGCTGGAGGTGCCGGCCGGGACGCCGGTGATCCGGCTGGACACGCGGTCGCATGCCGACGGGCTGCCGCTCAGCCTCGCCAGCCACTACTTCCCGGCGGCGCGCTTCCCGGGGCTGGTCGAGATCTTCCGCGAGACCGGCTCGGTGACCGCGAGCTTCGCCCGCTTCGGCGTCGCCGACTACACCCGCCGGCGCACCCGGGTCTCGGCCCGGCTGCCGGATGCACGGGAGCAGCGGCTGCTCGAGATCACCCGCACCCGGCCGGTGATGGCGACCGAGGCGATCAATGTCGACGCCGAGGGCGCGGTGGTCGAGTTCGGCCTGTCCAGCTTCGCCAGCGATCGCATCCAGCTCGTCTTCGAGAGCTGAGGAGATGTCAGACGCGGCAACCTTCCTTCACGAATTTGCTAATAGGCCACATAATGCGCTCGCCCCTGATTGGTTCACGATTGGCGAGGAAGCTAACCCTGAAGTAATGCGACGGATTGCAGAGTCAGTTTCCAGTTTGCCATTAGAACTTCAAGTTCGCTCGGCGCCAATGCTGGCACACTGGTTCTTGCTGGATTCGATGTTGCTCGCAAACCGAGCCAATCGAGACGGAATGCATGCAAATGCACTCGCTTTGACGAGGCAGTGCGTCGAGGCGATTAGCATCATCGAGCTGGGTATTTGCGGCCATCACGAAGCAGAAGCCAAACTTCTCAAATGGGAGAGCGATAAGCTCACCCCGGGAAGCCTTCGAGCATGGCTAGGAAGTAGCGTATGGCCGCGATATGGCGCCGGGTTATGGACCGAGCCTTGGTCCACCTTCATGAGGGAATTCGCGGCGGCGGTCCAACCATATGCTCACTATGGTCGGAACTTGGCGCAATGGCAGTCCCGGCTTCATCGTTTCAATCCGAAGGACGACAGGCACATGGTCATCGAAATGACTCCACGCGCCTACGATCCTCAGAAAGCCACACGGATTACGCTCTTTCACATGATTCTAACCTTTACCCTCGGCCGCATATGGATCGCTGCAAACTCGGACGACGGAGATTTTACAGCGCTTGTTAAGCGACTTGGCGTTGCTCTTAGCAAATCGCGATATTTAGACGGACATAAGACCGATTGGAGCGAGCAGTTTTGGGCCATGGTTTGGGAACGCGGCGGAGGCACAATTCTTGAATAATACCATTGGCCGATCTTGACCCGTCATTGCGAGCCCCGAAGGGGCGTGGCAATCCAGAAATCGTGCCGCTGGATCGCCACGTCGCTTCGCTCCTCGCGATGACGAGGTCAACCTTCAAGGCCCTCGGTACAAGCAAGGAAAACCGGGCGGGAGGCTGTCCTCCCCGCCCGGCTCTTCCATCCCGCGGAGCGGGATCGCCGCTCCGAAAATCCCCGGCCGCCTTTGGGACGGACATGGCGGCCGGGTGAGGTCCTGGAGGGGCCGGCGAGAAGCCGGCCCGGAGCCTAGTTGGCGCTGGCCAGCCTGCCGCTGTGGCTGGCCGCCCGCTGCGGCTCGGCCGTCGCCAGGGCCGAGGCGTTGCGGGCATGGTGGCGCTGCAGCATCGGCCGCAGGATCACGATCGCCGAGAAGGCCGCGATCAGGTCCATCGCCGCGACCGTGTACAGCACCGTCGACCAGGTGCCGGTCGCCTCCATCAGCAGGTTGCCGAACGGCACCAGCAGCGCGGCGACGCCCTTGGCGCAGTACAGCACGCCGTAGATCTTGCCGACATGCTTGGTGCCGAAGGTGTCGCCCGCGGTGGCGCTGAACAGCGAGTAGACCTCGCCCCAGGCCAGGAACACCACGCCCGACAGGATCAGGAAGGCCCACGGGTTGTGGCCGAAGGTGCCGAGCGCGACGATGCCGATGCCTTCCATGGTGAAGGCGATGAACATCGTCTTCTCGCGCCCGATATGGTCGGACACCCAGCCGAAGAAGGGCCGCGAGATGCCGTTCATGATGCGGTCCAGCATCAGGGCGAAGGGCAGCGCCGCCATGGTGAAGAAGAACAGGTTCACCGGCATGTCCTTGACGCCGAGATCCTGGGCGATGACGCCGAGTTGGGCGACCGCCATCAGACCGCCGGTGACGGTGCAGATGAACATGAACAGCATGACGTAGAAGACCGGGGTCTGCAGCGCCTCGGCCAGCGTGTAGTCGCGCCGCGACTGGGCGACCTTGGTCGAGTGCTTCACCTCCTCCTTGCCCGGGGCGCGCAGGAACCAGGCGGCGGCGAAGATGATGCTGCCCTGGATCAGCCCGAACCAGAAGAAGGCGGCCTGATAGCCCGACCCGGCGATGACGCTGGCGATCGGGATGATGGTCAGGGCCGAGCCGGCGCCGTAGCCGCCGGCGGTCAGGCCCACGGCCAGGCCGCGCCGGTCCGGGAACCATTTCAGCGCGGCGTTGACGCAGGTGGCGTAGACGCAGCCGACGCCGATGCCGCCGATCGCGGCGCCGACATAGAAGCCGGTCAGCGAGGTGGCGTAGGAGTTGACGATCCAGGACAGGCCGGTCATGGCGCCGCCGACCAGCACCAGGGCGCGCGGGCCGTATTTGTCGATGAAGTACCCCTCGATCGGGGTCAGCCAGGTCTGGACGATGACGAAGATGGTGAAGGCGGTCTGGATCGAGGCTCGGCTCCAGCCGTAGGTCTCCTGGATCTCCGGGACGAACAGGGTCCAGGCGTATTGGATGTTCGCGGCGGCGACCATGCAGACGATGCCGGCGATCAGCTGAATCCAGCGATTCGCGGGCGCTCTCCCCGTCCCGGCGCTCGCGTTGGAAATCGCACTCATGGCGATGGCTCTCCCAGTGTCTCGTTGCACTCGTTCGGCCGGTCGTTGAATGCCGGCGGTTCATTGGCCTCCGATGCTCTATCGCGGCGGTGGCTGCGGGATCGGACCGGTCCTCCGGGGCCTCCGGAGAGCCGGCCCTGCCTGATCCCGAGCCCTCGGGCAGAGCCTGCAAAGGCGTAGGGCGCTGAGCGCCAATCGAGTCATGGAGGAAGTCCGGCGCTGAGCGCCGCTTTGGCATCGAAGCCGGACCGACAGGTCGCGTCGTCCGGATGCACGATCGGCGACGGCGCGGGCCGACACTCTCTTCTCCGTCGGCGGGTCCGCCCACGACCAGTCATGATCGGCAGGATTCCAACTGGTATACAAAATGTAATATGTCTGAACCCTCCCGGCCACGCAACAGATTTGCGACCAGGTTCGAGAAGGTCAGGCCGTCTGCGTGATTTCGGGCGGTGTCGCCTCGTTCGTGACCAGAGCTTCGGCCATGCCACGGGCGATCTCGCGCTCGCCCATGATCACTGCGTCGGCGCCGAGGCTGCTGAGATGCTCGACCTCGGCGTCGGAATGGGCCCGGGCGATGATGGCGATGCCGGGGTTGGCGGCGCGGGCCTGGGCGACGATCTGGCCGGCCTCGAAGGCGTTGGGGACGGCGACGGCCAGTTGCCGGGCCGCCGGCAGGTTGGCCAGGCCCAGCACCTCCGGCACGGCGGCGTTGCCGATGATGGTCTCGATCCCGGCCTCGCGCAGCCGGGCCAGCGGCTGGTCGGCATCCTCGATCACCAGGAAGGGCCGGCCGGCGGCCTGCAGCGCCGCGCCGATCAGGCTGCCGACGCGGCCATAGCCGACCAGCACGACATGGTCCGTGAGCGCCGTCAGTAGCGCCGGCTCGGCCAGAGTGGCCGGCTCGGGCGCGGGCGGTGCGGCGGGCGCAGCCTCGGCCGGCGGCGCCTCCTCGGCCGGGATGGCCGGGCCGCCCGCCGGGACCGGGACCGCGCGATCGAGCAGCGGCCGCAGCCGGCCGAAGGCGTTGAACACCACGGGGTTGAGCAGGATCGACAGGATCGCGCCGCCCAGGATCAGGTCCCGCCCCGCCTCCGGCAGCAGGCCCAGCTTCACGCCGAGCTCGGCCAGGATGAAGGAGAACTCGCCGATCTGCGCCAGGCTGGCGGAGATCAGCAGCGCCGTCGTCACCGGATGGCCGAACAGGCGGACGATGACGAAGGCGGCGACCGACTTGCCGATGACGATGATGAACACCGCCGCCAGCATCGGCAGCGGGTCGCGCCACAGGCTGGTCGGGTCGAACAGCATGCCGACCGAGACGAAGAACAGCACCGCGAAGGCGTCGCGCAGCGGCAGCGTCTCCTGCGCTGCGGCATGGCTGAGTTCGGATTCGCTCAGCACCATGCCGGCGAAGAAGGCGCCGAGCGCCAGCGACACGCCGAACAGCTTGGCCGAGCCGAAGGCGACGCCGAGTGCGAGCGCCAGCACCGCCAGCCGGAACAGCTCACGCGACCCGGTGTGGGCGACGTAGTGCAGCACCCAGGGGATCACCCGCCGGCCGACGATCAGCATCAGGGCGACGAAGGCGGCGACCTTGACCAGGGTCAGCACCAGGATGCCGCCGACGCCGAGGTCGAGGCCGAGGGAGACGGCGAGCGGATCGGAGCCGAGGTCGATGTCGCCGTTGACCAGCCCGGCAAGCGCCGGCAGCAGCACCAGCGCCAGCACCATCGCCAGGTCCTCGACGATCAGCCAGCCGACGGCGATGCGCCCGCGCTCGGTCTCCACCAGCCGGCGCTCCTGCAGCGCCCGCAGCAGCACCACGGTGCTGGCGACCGACAAGGCGAGGCCGAAGACGAGACCGCCGGCGATGGTCCAGCCCAGCATCAGAGCCAGGCCGAGGCCGAGGGCGGTGGCAAAGCCGATCTGGACCACGGCGCCCGGCACCGCGATCGCCCGCACCGACAGCAGGTCCTTCAGCGAGAAGTGCAGCCCGACGCCGAACATCAGCAGGATGACGCCGATCTCCGCCAGTTCGGGCGCCAGCGCCTGGTCGGCGACGAAGCCCGGCGTGTGCGGCCCGACCAGGATGCCGGCCAGGAGATAGCCGACCAGCGGCGGCGCCTTCAGCCGGTTGGCGATGGCGCCGAAGATGAAGGCAAGGCCGAGGCCGGCGACAATGGTGGCGATCAGGGGGGTGTCGTGCGGCATGGATGCGCCTCGGCCTCCGGAGCAGAGATGGTCGGGGATGCATCGGCCGGGCCGACACTGCCTCATCATTTATGAACGATGGGGCCGATCACAACCGCTGATATGCGCTGTCACGAGATTTTCTCCGCCTCGGCTGAATGGCGGAGCGACTTGTCAGACAGCCGCCGGGCGACGATGGTAGCGCGGGTCCGGATTCGGCGATGCCCACAGGCCGCCACCGGACTGCCTCGGACGATCCGACACCCGCCGCCGCGAACCCGCGAGAGGATGGAAGATGAAATACCTGCACACCATGGTCCGCGTCACCGACCTGGAGCAGTCGCTGCACTTCTACCGCGACCTGCTGGGCCTCAAGGAGACCCGCCGCATCGAGAACGAGAAGGGCCGCTTCACGTTGGTCTTCCTCGCCCCGCCGGGCCAGGAGGACGCGCCGGTCGAGCTGACCTACAACTGGGACCCCGAGGTCTACACCGGCGGCCGCAACTTCGGCCACCTGGCCTATGAGGTGGACGACATCTACGAGTTCTGCGACCGGCTGCAGAAGGCCGGCGTGACCATCAACCGGCCGCCGCGCGACGGGCACATGGCCTTCGTCCGCTCGCCCGACAACATCTCGATCGAGATCCTGCAGAAGGGCGGCTCGAAGCCGCCGGCTGAGCCCTGGGCATCGATGCCGAACACCGGCGCCTGGTAGGCCGGACGATGGGGAGAAAGGACGGATGAGACCGGCGCCATCGCTTCGCATCGCCCTCCTTGCGGTGCTGCTGTCCGGCTGCGCCGGCCAGGCCGTCCCCTCCCCCTCCGTTGCCGCGACGGGCACGCCGCTGCGCTGGAAGGCGCTGCTGGTCGCGGCCGATGACGCCGAACCGGTGTTCGACAATGGCGTCGACGCGCTGCGGCGCAGCCTGCTGTCCTTCGGCGTGGCGCCGGCCGACATCGCCGTGCTCAAGGCCGATGCGCGGCAGCCGGGCGCGGTCGCGACCAAGGCGAATTTCGACCGCGCGATGACCGGCCTGGCCGGCCCCGCCGGGACCGGCTGCTTCGTCTACCTCACCTCGCACGGCGTCGAGGGCCGCGGACTGTTCGCCGCCGCCGACGATGCAGTGATCCCGCCGGCCTATCTGGCCCGGGCCCTGGACGGCGCCTGTGCCGGCCGGCCGACCGTCCTGGTCACCTCCGGCTGCTATTCCGGGATCTACACCGACACGCCGGCGCTGACGACGCCGGACCGCATCGTGCTGACGGCCGCCCGCGCCGACCGGCCGTCCTTCGGCTGCGGCACGGGCGACCGCTTCACCTACTACGACCGGTGCTTCCTCGACTCGCTGCAGCGCGGCGCGGCCTGGACCGCGATCGCGGCGGATATTTCCGGCTGCGTCGCCCGGCGCGAGCGGGCGAAGGACTTCCAGCCTTCGCAACCG
Source organism: Inquilinus sp. OTU3971 (assembly GCF_038440215.1). Taxonomy (NCBI): domain Bacteria; kingdom Pseudomonadati; phylum Pseudomonadota; class Alphaproteobacteria; order Rhodospirillales; family Rhodospirillaceae; genus Inquilinus; species Inquilinus sp. OTU3971. The sequence goes on from NZ_JASATH010000116.1 coordinate 12,689, forward strand.
CAATCCGCCTTCGGCCGCAACGTCGCCGGGCTGACGGCGTTCTGAAGTCGAGCACCGGTCATGGCCGGCCGATCTTCCGGTCGAGGAAGTCGTGGATCAGGGGGAAGATCTCATCGGCCTTGTCTTCCAGGGCGAAGTGGCCGGTGTCGAACAGGTGGAACTCCAGGTCCGGCAGGTCGCGCTTGTAGGGATGGGCGCCATCGGCCGGGAAGATCTTGTCGTTCTGGCCCCAGACGAGCAGCGTCGGCGGCTTGCGGTCGCGGAAGAAGGCCTGGAACTGGGGATAGAGCGGGACGTTGCTGCCGTAGTCCAGGAACAGATCGAGCTGGATGTCCTTGTTCTCCGGCCGATCCAACAGCGCCTGGTCGTGGACCCAGTTGTCGGGGGAGATGCGCGAGACGTCGCGCACGCCGTCGGTGTACTGGAACCTCGTCGTCTCCGGCGCCACCAGGAAGGCCAGCGCCTCGCGATGCGCCGCCGAGCCGTCCGCCCAATAGGCCTTGATCGGATCCCAGAACTCCTTGAGGCCTTCCTCATAGGCGTTGCCGTTCTGGACGATCAGCGCGCTGATCCGCTCGGGGTGCTTCAGCGCCAGGCGGTAGCCGACCGGCGCGCCGTAATCCATCACATACATGGCGTAGCGGCGCACGCCGAGCTGCCCCAGCAGCCCATCTATCAGATCGGCGTAGTGGGCGAAGGTGTAGGCGAACTCCCTGTGGTCGGGCATCGCGCTCTGGCCGAAGCCGGGATAGTCCGGCGCGATCACGTGGTAGCGGTCGGCGAGCGCGGGGATCAGGTTGCGGAACATGTGCGACGAGGTCGGGAAGCCGTGCAGCAGCACCACCACCGGCGCATCGGCCGGGCCGGCCTCGCGGTAGAAGATGTCGATGCCGGCCACGATGGCCGTGCGGTGATGGGTGACGGCCGGTCTCGTCGCTGACATCTCGATCTTCCTCATTCTGGCGGGGATGCAGAGGGCGTGGCCGCCCTGTCGCCACAGAAGGCTACGGCTTTGTTCCGACCGTCAGAACACCTATCCTCGGAAAGCTTTTCTTTCGCCAGCCGCAAGGACGATGGATCGTCTCGACGCCATGCGCGTGTTCGTCGCCAGCCTCGATGAAGGCAGCCTTGCCGGCGCGGGACGCCGGCTGGGCCGGTCACCGGCGGCGGTCACCCGCGCGATCGCCTTTCTCGAACGCCAGGTCGGCGTCCAGCTGCTGCATCGGAGCACCCGCGGCCTGCGGCTGACTGATGCCGGGGAACGCTATGCCGCGGCTTGCCGGCGCATGCTGACCGACCTCGAGGAAGCCGACCTGTCGGTGGCCGGCGAGCGCACCGCGCCGCGGGGCCTGTTGACGATCACGGCACCGGTGATGTTCGGGACTCATATCCTGCGCCCGATCGTCGGCGCGTTCCTGAGAGCCCACCCCGACGTCCAGATCCGCTTCCTCCTGCTGGACCAGATGATCAACCTGATCGAGGAAGGTGTGGATGTGGCCCTCCGGATCGCGGCTCTGCCGGACTCGGCGATGATCGCGCTGCATGTCGGCGACGTCAGGCGCGTGCTCTGCGCCTCGCCGGACTACCTCGCGCGCAAGCCGCCGATCACGGCGCCGGCCGACCTGTCGGACCATGACTGCATCGCGATTGCCCAGCTGAGCCCGAATGAGATCTGGAGCTTCCCGCCCGCGCCGGGGCATCGGATGAACCGGAACGTGCGGATGCGCCCGCGCCTGACGGTGAATGCGGATCAGGCAGCAGTCGATGCTGCCGTCGACGGTGAAGGCGTGCTCCGCATCATGTCGTACAAGATCGATCAGCACGTCCGGGAGGGCCGCCTCGTCATCCTGCTGCCGGAAGACGAACTTCCGCCGCTGCCGGCCCATCTCGTCATTCCGGAAGGCCGCCTGGCCAGCGCCAAGGTCAGGGCATTCGTGGATTTCGCCGCAGCCCGGCTCAGATCCGAATTCGTCAGGATGGACCAGGCCCAGCCTGCACCGGCCGGCGCATGAACAGGCGCGGGATGATGTCGATGCCCTTGCCGGCGATCATGTCGCGGATCGCGGCGAGGCCGGGGCCGAGCGCCTCGTCCGGCATCGGCTCGAAGCCGAGCCGGGCGTAGTAAGGCGCGTTCCAGGGCACGTCGCGGAAGGTCGACAGAGTCAGCTCCGGCAATCCCCGCTCCCGGGCGACGGCGTCGAGATGCTCGATCAGCGCCGCGCCCAGGCCGCGGCGGGCATGGTCGGGATGGACGTCAAGCTCCTCGATGTGCAAGGTGCCGTCGATCTCGCCGAACAGGGCGAAGGCGACCGGCCGGTCGGCGGCATCGGCCATGACCAGCAGCCGCCCCTGCTGTGCCCGCAGCAGCACCTCCTGCGGTTCCGCCGGCTCGAGCGCCGCGATCTGCCGCAGGCCGATGCCGCGGAATTGCGACGCGGCCGCGACCTCGATGATGCGGACGGCCTGGACCTCGTCCGGGCGGCCGGGGCGGATGCGATAGGGCAGGTTTGGCGTCATGCGCTCAGCTCGGCCCGCTGCTTGCCCTCCGCCGCGGCCTCGCCGGCATAGGTGCCGGCGGCCAGCGCCAGGTGGCGGTGCAGCAGCGCGGCCGCCCATTCGATGTCGCCGGCCTCGAGCGCGTCGAGGATCGCCAGGTGCTCGCGGCAGGACTGCTCGACCCGGCCCTGGGGCAGCTGGACGAAATCGGCGTATTCCTGCATCCGGCGCAGGGCGTTCTGCTGCCGCACCGCCTGCAGGAAGAAGCGGTTGCCGGACGAGGCGGCGAGCATCTCGTGGAAGGCGGTGTTGACCCGGAACCACTCGTCGGTGCCGACGCCGCCGGCGGCCCGGGCCATGATGTCCTCATGCGCCCGGCGCAGCTGCAGCAGCCGGTCGCGGTCGACCCGGAAGCCGGGCTGCCGCAGCGCCGCGCATTCCACCACCATGCGGAACTGGTAGCTCTCATTCACCGCCTCGTCGGTCTCCAGGCTGTCGACGAAGCGCCAGCCATGGCCGCGCTGGCGCTGCACCAGCCCTTCGGCGGCAAAGCGCATCAGCACCTTGCGCACCACCCCGCGCGAGGCGCCGTAGCGCGGGATCAGCTCCGCCTCCGACACCTCCTGCGGCAGGCGGCCATTGGCCCGGTCGGTCATGATCGCGACATAGACCTCCTCGCCCTCCGAGCGCGGGATCAGCCGCGCGATCTCGTCGTCCTCCGGCCGGCGCAGCACCACGAAGCCGCGGCCCGACGCCGCCTCCAGCACCCCCTGCGCCACCAAGAGGTCGAGCGCGCCGCGGATCGGCGAGCGCGACACGCCGAGCGTGCGGGCCAGAGCCTGCTCCGACACCCGCATGCCGGGGCCCCAGGCCTCGTCGCGCATCCGCTCGACGATCTGCCGGGCCAGTTCCAATTGCAGCGGGCTCGCCCGCTCCGCCGCTTCCGCCGCTGACACGCTGTGCTCCACGCTGTGCCCCTTCATGATAGCGATCGCGCGGCGCGGGAAAAGGGCGTGCGCCGAGCGCGCAAAAATCTTTCGACTTCGCAGCATGCCCCAAAAACATGTTTTTCGTCTCTATAAAGTGCATTACGGTGTGACCAATCGATGACAACGGGTTCCCGATCATGACGCCCTTTCCCTTCGTCGACATCCACGGCACGCCGCGCGAGCGCGGCCGGCAATACGGCGCCGCCGCGGCCGACCGCACCCGCAAGAGCGTCGAGGTCTATGCCCGGCAGCTGCGCGACCTCGGCTATGACTGGGCGCAGATCCGCGGCTTCGTCGGCGACTTCCTGCCGAAGATGGACGCCTTCGCGCCCGAGCTGATCGAGGAGATGCGCGGCATCGCCGAGGGCGCGGAGCTCGACTTCGAGGCGGTGGCGCTGATCAACTGCCGCACCGAGGTGATGCAGCTGGCGCACCGGCGGAAGGGGCTTGCCGAGGACGATCCGGACGGCTGCACCGGCGCCGTGATCATGGGGTCGGCCAGCGCCGACGGCCAGCTGATCCACGGCCAGAACTGGGACTGGCGGGCGGAATGCGCCGAGACCGCGATCGTGCTGCGGGTGCGGCGCGAGGACGGGCCGGACGTGCTGACCTTCACCGAGGCCGGCGGCCTGGCCCGCAACGGGCTGAACTCGGTCGGCACCGCGATCACCGCGAACTACCTGGAATCCGACCGCGACTACAAGCTGGAGGTCGGCGTGCCGCTGCCGCTGATCCGGCGTAAGGCGCTGGAGCAGGAGCATTTCGCCCTGTCGATGCGGATCGTGGCGACCACGGCGAAATCCGCCTCGAACAACATGATCCTGAGCAATGCTGGCGGCTTCGCCATCGACTTCGAATGCGCGCCGGACGAGACCTTCCCGCTCTATCCCGAGGACGGCCTGCTGGTGCACGCCAACCACTGGCGCAGCCCGGTGGCGCTGGCGAAGCTGAAGGAAGCCGGCATCCCGAGCTCGCCCGAAAGCTACTACCGCGACTGGCGGGTGCAGCAGCATCTCCAGGCCAGGCGCGGCCAGCTGACCGCCGAGGACATGAAGGCGGCCTTCTTCGACGATTTCGGCACGCCCTATGCCGTGTGCCGGCCGCCGCGGCCGTCGTCGCGCGCCAACCTGTCGGCCACCGTCGCCATGGTCATCATGCACCCGGCGGAAGGGGTCATGGAGGTGGCGCCGCTGCCCGCCCTGAACCGGACCTTCACCACCTACTCGCTCGACCTGTCCCGCCGGACCAAAAACGCGGCCTGAACGCGGTCCGGCCTGTTGCAACGCCTCAACACAGGGAGGCCCTGTTGACCCGTCTTTCCCTTCTTGCGCTCACGGCGGCGCTCGCCTCGACCGTCCCGGCCTGGGCGGCGCCGCCAGCCGACACCATCCGCGTGCAGCTGAATGGCGACCTGCGCAGCACCGACCCCGGCACCAAGCGCGACGACAACACCGATGCGGTGATCCTGCATGTCGTCGAAGGCCTGGTCGCCTATCGCGAGGACGCCTCGGTCGGGCCGATGCTGGCCGACAGAGTCGCCGTCTCCGACGACGGCAAGACCTACACCTTCAAGCTGCGCGACGGCATCAAGTTCCACAACAGCGCGCCGATGACCTCGGCCGAAGTGGTGTGGAGCTGGAAGCGCTGGCTCGACCCGAAGACCGAATGGCGCTGCCTGCCGGAGTTCGACGGCCGTGGCCGGATCAAGATCGAGGCGGTCGAGGCGCCGGACCCGAAGACGGTGGTGTTCAAGCTGAACGCGCCGAGCGCGCTGTTTCTGGCCACCATGGCCCGCACCGATTGCGCCGAGGGCGCGGTCATCCATCCGGATTCGGTCGGGCCGGACGGCAAGTGGATCGCGCCCATAGGCACCGGCCCGTACAAGCTGGAGAAGTGGGAGCCGGCCCAGTACGTGCAGTTGAAGCGCTTCGCCGACTATGCCTCGCGCGGCGGTGAGCGCGACGGCTATACCGGCGGCAAGCAGGCGCTGGCCGAGACCGTGCGCTTCACCATCATCGGCGACCCGGCAGCGGCGAAGACAGCGCTCTTGTCCGGCGACATCGACGTGGTGCCGGATGTCAGCGTCACCGACAAGGCCGAGCTCGACGGCCAGAAGGGCGTGCGAACCGAGTTCGCGCAGGCCCTGTCGATGAATGCCATCCTGCTGCAGACCCGCGACCCGCTGCTGAAGGATGTCCGCGTCCGCCGGGCGCTGGCCCTGGCGATCGACGGCAGCCAGATCGCCCAGGCGGTGACCCTGGGCACCTCGCCGGCGAACCCTTCGGTGATGCCGAGCGCCAGCCCCTACTACACCGATGTCGAGCGCCAGGGCTACGCGCCGGACATCGAGAAGGCCAAGGCGCTGCTGGCCGAGGCCGGCTACACCGGCCAGCCGATCAAGATGCTGGTCAACCGCAAGATCCAGAGCGTCTACGACACCGCGATCCTGGCCCAGGCCCTGGCGCAGCAGGCCGGCATCAATATCGAACTGGAGGTGCTGGACTGGGGCGCCCAGCTGGACCGCTACACCTCCGGCGACTACCAGACCATGTCGTTCAGCTACTCCGCGCGCATGGACCCGGCGCTGAGCTACGAGATGATGTCCGGCCCCAAGGACAAGCAGCCGCGCAAGGTGTGGGAGAACCCCGAGGCGCTGAAGCTGATCCAGGACGCGATGGTGACCAGCGACCCGAAGCAGCGCCAGGTCATCTTCGACAAGCTGCACCAGATGCAGATCGCGGACGTGCCGCTGATCGTGACCTATAACGGGGCCGATATCGCCGCGGTCTCCGACCGGCTCGAGGGCTACAAGCCCTGGGCGGCGTCGAAGCCGCGGCTGTGGAACGTGGCGATCAAGAACTGATCCGCTCGGGGGAGGCCGCGATGCTTCGCTTCCTGCTGCAACGCCTGGGCATGGCGGTGCCGACGCTGCTGATCGTCGCCATCACCGTCTTCGCCCTGATCCGGCTGATCCCGGGCGACCCGGTGACGCTGATGCTGGGCGACATGGCGGACCCGTCCGCCGTCGCCGACCTGCGCCGGTCGCTCGGGCTCGACCAGTCGATCCCGGTGCAGTTCCTGTACTGGCTCGGCAACGTCCTGTCCGGCGATTTCGGCACGTCGATCAGCACCGGCCAGGCGGTGCTGCCGCTGATCCTGGACCGGTTCTCGGTCAGCGCCACCATCGTGCTGGCGGCGGTGGCCCTGGCCAGCCTGGTCGCCGTGCCCGCCGGCATGATCGCCGCCTGGCGCCAGGACAGCGCGCTGGACCTCACCGTGATCTCCGGCGCCACGCTGCTGCTGTCGATCCCGAGCTTCTGGCTGGGCCTGCTGATGCTGCTGCTGTTCGGCCTCAAGCTACAGTGGCTGCCGGTGATCGGCTATGTCCCGTTCGGCGAGGATGCCGGCGCCGCCCTGCTGTACATGATCATGCCGGTGGCGACGCTGGTGCTGGTCGAGACCGGGGTGATCATCCGCATGGCGCGGGCCAGCACGATCGAGGTGATGCGGCTGGAATACATCACCCACGCGAGGGCCAAGGGCCTGTCGGAGGGCGCGGTGCTGTGGCGCCACGCCTTCCGCACCGCCTTCGCCCCGACCTGGACGCTGATCGGGCTGATGCTGGGCAACCTCTTGGGCGGCATCGCCGTGGTCGAGACGGTGTTCACCATCCCCGGCCTCGGCCGGCTGCTGGTCGATTCGATCTATGCCCGCGACTATCCGGTGGTGCAGGGCTGCCTGCTGTTCGTCGCCGGCATCTATGTCGTGGTCAACCTGTTCGTCGACCTCCTGTACCCCCTGTTCGACCCGCGGGTGACGGCATGAGCGCGCAGGCTGACTCCCCTACCACCCTGGCTTTGCCGAAGCGGCGCCGGATCCGCGCCAATGCGGCGATCGGCGGGCTGATCATCGGCGTGCTGGTCGCGACCGCCCTGCTCAGCGTGGTGTGGACGCCCTACGACCCGCTGAAGATCGACATCCTGTCGCGGTTCAAGGCGCCTTCGGCTTTGCACTGGTTGGGCACCGACGAGTTCGGCCGCGACGTGCTGAGCCGGGCGATGAGCGGCGCCGCCACCAGCAGCTGGATCAGCCTGCTGACGGTCGCCACCGCGGTCACTGGCGGCACCCTGATCGGCGTGCTGACCGGCTACATGCGCGGCTGGGTCGACCGCATCATCATGATGTTCAACGACGCCCTGCTGGCCTTCCCCGGCATCCTGCTGGCGCTCGGCATCATGGCGGTGCTCGGCGCCAACAAATACGGCATCATCCTGGCCCTCGGCCTGGCCTACATGCCCTCGGTGGTCCGCGTGGTGCGCGGCACGGTGCTGTCGATCCGCGGTCGCGAATATGTCGAGGCGTCGCAGATCATGGGCAATGCCGAGCTGTTCACCATGGCCCGGCACGTGCTGCCGAACTGCATCGCGCCGCTGACCGTGCTGGCCACCAGCATGTTCGGCTGGGTGCTGCTGTCGGAAAGCGCGCTCAGCTTCCTCGGCCTCGGCGTGCCGCCGCCGGCCGCGACCTGGGGCAACATGCTGGCCGCCAGCCGGCCCTATATCGGCACCTCGCCCTGGCTCGGCATCTTCCCCGGCCTGTGCATCTCCCTCACCCTGCTCGGCATCAACCTGTTCGGCGACGCGATCCGCGACCGCCTCGACCCCAGGATGCAGCGATGAGCCCCCTCCTCTCGGTCGAGCACCTGACCATCCGCGCCGGCGACGGCGGCCCGGTGGTGGTCGACGACCTGAGCTTCGCCCTGCCGGCCGGCGAGATGCTGGCCCTGGTCGGCGAATCCGGCAGCGGCAAGACCATGGCGGCGCGCGCCGTGCTGGACCTGCTGCCGCCGCCGATGCAGCGGATCGCGGGCCGCGTCCGCTTCGACGGCCAGGACCTGGCGACGCTGCCGCCCAAGGGCCTGCGGAAGATCCGCGGCGCCCGCATCGGCATGGTGTTCCAGGAGCCGATGGTGTCGCTGAACCCGGCGATGCCGATCGGCCGGCAGATGGCCGAGGCGCTGAAGCTGCATCTGCGGCTGGACGATGCCGAGATCCGGCGCCGCAGCCTGGCGATGCTGGAGCGGATCCGCATCGCCGACCCGGAGCGGTGCCTGTCGGCCTATCCGCACGAATTCTCCGGCGGCATGCGGCAGCGGATCATGCTGGCCTCGGTGATGCTGACCAAGCCGGCCCTCTTGATCGCCGACGAGCCGACCACGGCCCTCGACACGCTGGTGGCGCGCGAGGTGCTGGACCTGATGGTCGAGCTGACGCGCGAGAACGGCACCGCCGTGCTGATGATCAGCCACGATCTGGCGATGGTGGCGCGCTATGCCCGCCATGTGGTGGTGCTGCAGCGCGGCCGCGCCGTCGATGGCGGCCCGACCGAGCAGGTGCTGCTGAGCCCGCGCGACGACTACACCCGCAAGCTCCTGGACGCGCTGCCGAAGCGCGGCCCGGCGCGGCCGCCGGTCGACCAGACAGCACCGCTGATCGCGGTCGAGAACGTCACCATCGACCATGCCGGCCGGCAGCGGCTGTTCTCGCGCACCGCGCCGAAGCGGGCGGTCGACGGGGTCAGCCTGGCGATCCATCCGGGCGAGACGGTGGCGCTGGTCGGCGGCAGCGGCAGCGGCAAGACCACGCTGGGCCGCGCCATCGTCGGCCTGCTGAAGCCCAGCGCCGGCCGCATCCTGTTCCGCGGCGGCGACGTGCATGGCGACCGGGACGGCGCGGCCGCGCGCGATCACCGGCTGAACTGCCAGATGATCTTCCAGGACCCCTATTCCTCGCTCGACCCGCGGATGAAGATCGGCCCGATCGTGTCCGAGCCGCTGCGGCTGGCGCCGGAGATGACGCCGAAGCAGAAGGCGGACCGACTGGCCGAGACCCTGGCCGATTGCGGTCTCTCTCCCGACCACGCAACGCGTTATCCACACCAGCTCTCGGGCGGGCAGCGCCAGCGCGTGGCGATCGCCCGCGCCATCATCCGCCGCCCCGCCTTCGTCATCGCCGACGAGCCGGTCTCGGCGCTCGACATGACGGTGCAGAAGCAGATCCTGGAGCTGTTCCGGGTGCTGCAGGAGCGCTACGGCTTCGCCTGCCTGTTCGTGTCGCACGACCTCGGCGCGGTCGAGCAGGTGGCGGACCGGGTGGCGGTGATGCAGGCCGGCGAGATCGTCGAGTCCGGGCCGCGCGATACGGTGTTCGACCATCCGCAGCACGACTACACCCGCGAGCTCTTGGCCGCGGCCCCGGCCCTGCACCGTCTGGACGGCGGCGGCTTCGAGCTCAAGGGCCGGCGCATCGCGGCGGCTTGAGGGGTTGTCGGCCGCTTAGCTGCCTGCATCGCCTCTCCCGCGTGGCGAGACCCTTTCAGAATTCGATCACCTGAGCCGACGCGTGCTTTCCACTCTCCCCTCCCGCAAGGGGAGGGGGAGGATGAAAGGGATAGGCCGGCCCAAACGGCGGTGTTCTGAAAAGGTCTCGCTTGCGGGAGAGGTCGGGCTCGCGCAGCGAGACCGGGTGAGGGCCGGTCCCGGCCTCACAATCGGCTAGGCCAGACACGGCCGGGCCACCAGGATCGCCCATCCCATGGACCGGCGCTGCCAGCCGAAATAGCGGTCGCTCAAGCCGCGGAGCTGCCGGAGCACTTCGCCGCGTCCGGAATGGCCGGGATTCGCCTCCGCCCAGGCATAGAGGTTCTGCAGATGCCGTCCCCTATAGGCATCCCACTCCTCCGGCGAGGCTTCCAGGATCGCCGTGACCTCCAGATCGTTCGCGGCCAGCACCTCGACGGTGGACGCCAGGTCCAGCAGGGGACCGGCCCCTTCGGTGGCATCGGGAAGCGGGGTTTCCTTGGCGAAGGCGGCGCCGAACGCCACGACGCCGTCGGCCTTGAGCGCCGCGCGCATCCATGCGACCGCGGCCGCAACGCCGCCGAGGGCGGACGAGGCGCCGATGCACAGGACGATGTCGTAGCTCGCCGGCGCCGGCCGGAACGCGGCGGCCGGCCCCTCGACGAAGCGGAGGCGCGACTGCAGGCCGGCCGAGAGCTCGCGCGCGGCGGCAATGAAGTGCGGGTTGGCGTCCAGGCCGACGCCGTCGATCGCGAAGCGCCGGGCCCAGCGGCGCAGCAGCCATGCCTTGGCACAGCCAATGTCCAGGACACGCACGCCATCGCGGACCCTGCAATGGTCGATCAGCAGGTCGAGCTTGTGCGGCGAGATCGGATTCTCGATCTCGGTGTCTCCCGCACGAATGGCCCAGAACTCGGCAGCGTCCATCGCGCGCCCCCGGCTGACTATCTTCCCTGCCCGTCAGGGTAGACAGGGATATGCGGGCGCGACAACGGCCATTCCCTTGCCCGGCCCGATCTCGCATTCTCGGGCCTGCAGACGACGCGGGAGGGCGAGTTGGCCGGGATCGAAGGAGGGTGCCGCTGCGGTGCCCTGCGGTGGCGGCTCGAGGCCGAGCGCCTGCCGCTGACCTATGCCTGCCACTGCCTGGACTGCCAGACCTGGAGCGGCAGCGCCTTCAGCCAGCAGGCGATCGTGGCGCGGGAGCGATTTGTCTGCACCGGGCCCGTCGGCCGGTTCGACCTGCCCAGCGCCGATGGTCGCCGGATCTCGCACCAATTCGCCTGCCCGGCCTGCTTCGCCCGGGTCTACAACACCAACAGCGCGCGCCCCGGTCTGGTCGCGATCCGGGCCGGCACCTTCGACGACAGCCACCGCCTGGCCGTCGTCGCCCACATCTGGACGAAGCGGAAGCAGCCCTGGCTGACGATCGATCCGCGGGTCCCCGCCTGGCCGGAAGGGGCGCCCAGCGTGGAGGTGTTCTTCCGGCTGATCGGCGCGCCGCCGGCCGCTGCCTGAACCTATGCCGCCCGGCCCCGCCCGAAGCGTTCGCGATAGGCTGCGGGCGGGACGCCGAGGCGGCGCAGGAAGGCGCGGCGCATCCGCTCCTCGTCGCCGAAGCCGCAGAGATCGGCGATCCGCTTGACCGGCACGTCGCCCTCCTCGAGCTGCCGGCATGCCGCTTCGAGGCGCAGCTCCTGCACCAGCCTCGCCGGGGTGCCGCCGTGCTGGCGGGCAAAGGCGCGGGCGAAGCTGCGCGGAGCCATGCCGACCGAGCGCGCCAGGGCCTCGACCGTCAGGTCGGCGCCGAGATTGTCCATGATCCAGCCCGGCAGCTCGGCCAGACGGGAGTCCGCCGCGCCCAGCCGGGTCTGCGCCGCGAGCGCGCCGCTGAACTGCGCCTGGCCGCCGGAGCGGCGCAGGAACACCACCAACTCCTTCGCCACGGCCAAGCTGATACGGCGGCCATGGTCGTCCTCGACCAATGCCAGAGCGAGGTCGATCCCGGCCGACATCCCGGCCGAGGTCCAGACCGGGCCATCGCGGAGATAGATCGGGTCGAGTTCCACCCTCACCTTCGGGTAGGGCGCCTGCAGCGCCGCCACCTCGCACCAATGGGTCACCGCCCGCCTTCCGTCGAGCAGCCCGGCCGCGGCCAGCAGGAAGGCGCCGTTGCAGATGCTGCAGACGCGTCGCGCTGACCGCGCCGCCTGCCGGATCCAGCCGATCAGCGGGGCGTCGGCGGTAAAGTCCGCCGCCCCGTCACCGCCGACCACGATCAGCGTGTCCAGCCGCGCTGGATCGAGCGCGCCGAGCGGCCGGGTGTCGACGGCGATGCCGGCGCTGGTGCGGACCAGCCCGCCGGTCTCGGACAGGACCTGCAGGTCGTAGCCGCCGCCGAGCAGGTGATTGGCGGCGCCGAACACCTCGGCCGGGCCGTTCAGGTTCAGCCCGAGGGCCCGGTCGAACAGGACGAAGGCAATGCGGCGGTCGATCATGGCCAGCTCCTTGGCAGGAAAGGAGGGATGTCTGTCATACCTGACAGTCCCCGGGGCCGGCTAGTGTCGCACCGTCACGTCCCCACCCGAGGCCGCCATGGACTTCGCCGCCCCAGCCGCGCGGCGGGCGCCGCCCGCGCTGCTGTCGATCCTGACCCTGACGCTGTGCGCCTTTGCCCTGACCACCGCCGAATTCGTCATCGCCGGCCTGCTGCCGGAGGTGGCGGCCGGGCTGTCGGTGTCGATCCCCGCGGCCGGCCATCTGGTCACCGCCTATGCGCTGGGCATGGCGGCGGGCGGACCGGTGCTGACGCTGCTGACCGCCAGGCTGCCGCGCAAGCCGCTGGCGGCAGCGCTGCTGGTTGTCTTCGTCACCGGCAACATCGCGGCTGCGGCCGCGCCGGGCTATGCCGTGCTGCTGGCGGCCCGGGCGGTCAGCGGATCGGTCGTCGCCACCTTCTTCGCCATGGCCGTGGTCACCGCCGCCAGCCTGGCGCCGCCCGGGCGGCAGGCCTCGGCGGTGGCCAAGGTGGCGCTCGGCTTCAACCTGGCGATGATCCTGGG
>NZ_JASATH010000117.1:0-25549 GCF_038440215.1 Inquilinus sp. OTU3971
AGTACGCTGGCCGTAAAGACCGGGAGGCCGAGATGACGATGGTTCGGTTGCGCTTCGCCCTGCCCCTGCTGGGCCTGTCCGGCGCGGCCTGGGCCGGAGAACCGGTGGCCCAGGACATCGCGCTGGGGCAGACGCCGCGGGAGGCTGCGGCCTTCACCGGCCAGGCGGTGACCTTCGCCGGCCCGGGCGAGGCGCCCTGGACCGGCCTGGTCGCCGCGGCGCGGCCGGGCGACGGCACGCTGCTGCTGCAGTTCACCCCGCCGGCCCAGGGCAACCGGCTGTATTCGGTGGCCGAGACCGTGCGCTTCGAGGCCGGCGGGCCGCGCAGCGCCGCGGATGCGCGGGCCCCGCTGCAGGCCCGCTTCGGCGAGCCGGCGGCGGTGTTCGACCAGGCCGGCAAGCAGGTTGCGGTCTGGCGCTTCGTCGGTGGCAAGCCGGCGGCGGCGAGCGTCGATGTCGCCTCGGACTGCTCGCCCTATACGGCAGCGACGGTGTCAGGGCTGCGGCCGATCGGCTGGCCGGCGCCCTGCGGCGAGCTGGTGTTCGCGACGGTGGAGCTGGCGGCGGACGGGGTCCCGGCGTCGCTGCGGGTCACCCATGCCGACACCGATGCCGCGCAGGCGCTGCAGCCGCGCCGCGGCGAGCCTTACGCGCATCTGGCAAGACCGGTGAAGTAGAGGCCGGCCCACGCTATCGCGGGCCGCCTCTGATCTAGGCCGCGCTGCTGCGGCCGGCGACGATCCGATAGATGATCAGCAGCACGATCGCGCCGATGACGGCGAGGACGAACTGCCCGAATCCGGTCTCGGGGACGATCCCGAGCTGGCGGCCCAGCCAGCCGCCGACGAAGGACCCGGCGATACCCAACAGGATCGTGATGATGAAACCGCCGGGGTCCCGGCCCGGCATGAGGAACTTCGCGACCAGGCCGACCACGAAGCCGATGATCAGCATCCACAGGAATTCCATGGAACCTCCCCGGTACAAGAGATGCGCGTGTTCATAACCCGCGATCGTGCCCGAGGTTTCCGATCCTGTCTCACATGATCATCCGCCCCGGCGACAGGATGCCCTTCGGATCGAAGGCCTCGCGTACCCGGCGGCCCAGCGCCTCCAGCGCCGGCGGCTGCGGTTCGAACACCGGCAGCGCCGCGCGCAACCCGGCCGGGGCCCGCACCAGCGTCGCGTGGCCGCCGCCCGCGGCCGCGACCGCGGCCCGGATTGCAGCCGCCCCGGCGTCGTCCTCCGCCGGAACGGCGATCCAGACCAGCCCGCCGCCCCAGTCGAAGTAATGCGCCCCGCCGGCGGCCGCGGCGATTCGCGGCCCGGCGGTCGGCGCCACCGAGACCCGCCACACCGCGCGCCCATCACTGTCCAAGGCATCCCCGGCGAAGGGGACGACATCGCGGATCCGGCGCCAGAGATCGACCGATTCGCCGGGGTCGAGCACGGCGATCGGCCCGGCATCCCCCAGCAGCTGCGACAGCGCCGCCACCCGGCTGTCGACCGACGGGCCGAAGCCCTCGATCCGGACCAGGCTGCGCGCTGTATCGCCGAGGATGCCGGCCGGCAGATGGGCGGCGCCCGACACCTCATAGGGGCTGGTCAGCGCCCGGGTCAGCACGGCGACGCCGGCCGTGTCGTCCAGCCCGGCAATGGCCAGGGTGCGCACCGTCTCCGGCGCCGGCAGCACCTTGACCGTGATCCGGGTCATGGCGGCCAGCGTGCCGAAGGCCCCGGTCAGCAGCTTCGGCAGATCGTAGCCGGTGACGTTCTTGACCACCCGGCCGCCGGATTTGAAGGCCTGGCCGCGGCCGGACACGGCCTCGATCCCGAGCACATGGTCGCGCGCGGCCCCGGCCTTCAGCCGCCGCGGACCCGACAGGTTGCAGCCGATGGCGCCGCCCAGCGTGCCGGCGCCGGCCGGGCCGCCATAGAGCGGGCCGAGATCGGGCGGCTCGAAGGCCAGGGCCTGGCCGCGGGCCGCCAGCGCCGCCTCGATCTCCACCATCGGGGTGCCGGGGCGGGCGGTCAGCACCAGCTCCTCCGGTTCATAGACCTCGATCCCGGCGAGGCCGGAGAGGTCGAGCGCATGCGCCGCCTGCACCGGCCGGCCGAAGCCGCGCTTGCTGCCACGGCCGACCAGCTCCAGCGGCACCGCGCCGGCCAGCGCCCAGCGGACGATCTCGAGCACCTGGTCGTCGGTCTCGGGCTTCAGGGTCTCGGTCATGGACTGCACCAAGCTCGGCAGCGTTTTCGATGGCAGGTGAAGGCTCGGGACCCGACTTTATTTGTCATTGCCGGGCTTGACCCGGCAATCCAGGGGCCACGGAGAGCCGCTCTGGCCGCCCCTGGATCCTCGGGTCAAGCCCGAGGATGACAAAAAGGAGTGGGTATATCCCGAAGCCCATCATCAGAAGCGCGGCAGGTCGGGGAAGCGCGTGGCGCCGTGGTGGATGTGCACCCGGCCGAGCTCGGCGCAGCGATGCAGGGTCGGGAACACCTTGCCGGGGTTGAGCAGCCCGTCCGGGTCGAAGGCGCATTTCAGCCGCTGCTGCTGGGCCAGGTCCTCCGGGCCGAACTGCACCTCCATCAGGTCGCGCTTCTCGACGCCGACGCCGTGCTCGCCGGTCAGCACCCCGCCGACCTCGACGCACAGCCGCAGGATGTCCGACCCGAACTCCTCCGCCTTCTCCAGCTCGCCCGGGACATTGGCGTCGTACAGGATCAGCGGATGCAGATTGCCGTCGCCGGCATGGAAGACATTGGCGACGCGCAGCCCGTGGCGGCGCGACATCTCCTGCATCCGGGCCAGCACCTCGGGCAGGCGCTTCCGCGGAATGGTGCCGTCCATGCAGTAATAGTCGGGGCTGATCCGGCCGACCGCGGGGAAGGCGGCCTTGCGCCCGGCCCAGAAGCGCAGCCGCTCCTCCTCGCTGCGGCTGACGACGCAGATCGTGGCGCCGCAGTCGCGGCCGATCGATTCGACCCGCTCGATCAGGTGGTCGACCTCGGCCTCCGGCCCGTCCAGCTCGCAGATCAGCAGCGCCTCGACGTCCAGCGGGTACCCGGCCTTGACGAAGGCCTCCGCCGCATGGATGGCGGGCTTGTCCATCATCTCCAGCCCGCCCGGAATGATGCCGGCGCCGATGATGCGGGCGACGCAGTCGCCGCCGGCCTCGGACGACGGGAAGCCCATCAGCACCGCGCGCTGGGTCGCCGGGCGGCGCAGCAACCGCACCGTCACCTCGGTGACCACGGCCAGCAGCCCTTCCGAGCCGGTGAGCACGCCAAGCAGGTCGTAGCCCGGCGAATCGAGGTGCTTGCCGCCGAGGCGCAGCACGGTGCCATCGATCAGCACCACCTCCAGCCCCAGCAAATTGTTGGTGGTCAGCCCGTATTTCAGGCAGTGCACGCCGCCGGAATTCTCGGCGACATTGCCGCCGATCGAGCAGGCGATCTGGCTGGACGGGTCGGGCGCGTAATAGAAGCCGGCATGGGCGACGGCGTTGGTGATGCCGAGATTGGTGACCCCCGGCTGCACCCGGGCGCAGCGGTTGTCGAAGTCGATCTCCAGCACCTTGTTGAACTTGCCGAGGCCCAGCAGCACCCCGTCCTCGAGCGGCAGGGCGCCGCCGGACAGCGAGGTGCCGGACCCGCGCGGCACCACCTTCACCCCCAGCTCGTGGCATTTGCGCAGCACCGCCGAGACCTGCGCGGTGGTCGACGGCAGCACCACGATCATCGGCAGGGTGCGGTAGGCGGTCAGCCCGTCCGATTCATAGGCACGGCGCTCGCTCTCCGCCGTGATCACGCCCTCTCCCGGCACGATGGCGCGCAGCGCCGCGGCGATCTCCTCGCGGCGTGCCATGACGGCGGCATCGGGGGCTGGCATCTTCATCGGCGGGTCCTCCGCCGCGGACGATAGGAAGGCCGGGACGATCCGGCAAGCTCGGCCACAAACATCCAAAGGCCGCAAAATCAAAAGGCCGCGTCCGGGACGCGGCCTTCGATCGGCTCAAGGAGCGGCTGAAATCAGCCCTGGCGCGCCTTGAAGCGCGGGTTCTCCTTGTTGATGACGTAGACACGGCCCTTGCGGCGGATGACGCGGCAAGCGCGGTGACGGGTCTTCAGGGTCTTGAGCGAGTTCGCGACTTTCATAATCCATATCCCATGCGGCAGCGCCGGCGCCGCCGGGAGCACGGGCTCGCGGGCCGGAATTCAAGGCGCGGACCATAGTGGCGGGCCCGCATCCTGTCAACCACGCGCGTGCCAATCTGGTTCGTAACCCTGCGACACGTGGCAGCGAACGGAGGCGCGGAGCCCGAACAGGCTGGAGAACGCAACAATTCCTCCAGCATACTCGCGCCCATCATCGCCGGACCGGCACCCACCCCAGGGGGAGGCACCATGCGTTCGTTGAAGTTTGCCGTCATCACCGCCGCCATCGTCAGCTGCGGCGCCGCCATCGCCTGGGCGGCCACGCCCGAGGAGGTGGTGACCCAGCGCGAGGATTCGATGAAGACCTTCGGCGCCAGCGTCAAGACCCTGACCGGCTTCGTGCGCGACAACCAGGGCACGATCGACGACGTCAAGGCGGCGACCGGCAAGATGGCGGGGGTGAGCGCCAACCTGCTGACCCTGTTCCCGGAAGGCACCGCGGTCGGCGTCGGCAAGAGCGCGGCCAAGCCGGAGATCTGGGCCAACTGGGCCGATTTCCAAACCAAGGTGAAGGATGCACAGGATGCCATCGCGGCGCTCGACGCAGCCGCCCAGGAAGGCAACGCGGCCAAGGTGAAGGCCGCCTTCCCGGCCGTCGGCCAGGCCTGCGGGGCCTGCCACGAGACCTATCGGGTGAAGAAGAGCTGACGAGCCGCTGTGACACGCAGGTTGGGTTCGCCTCAGGCGGACCCAACATCGCCCGCACCGCTAACCAAAGAGTTCGCTATGTGATCCCAGGCGGACAAGGCTCAACTTGCCCTCCCGCTTCTCGTAGATCAGCACGAGGTCGGGCTTGATGTGACAGTCCCGAAAGCCCTTCCACGGGCCGCTCAACCCGTGATCCGACACCTTTTCAGGCAGAGCCGCATCTGCGGCGAGCACAGCGAGGACGGGCTTCAGAACGGCATCCAGATCCGGATCGGTCCGCTTCTCCCGCTTATAGTCCCGCTTAAACCTTCCGGTGGCCTCGATCTTGCGCATCACGCCACCTCCGGATCGCTCGGCGCGATGGGAGAGGGCACAGGCGGAGGCGAGGGCAGCGACGGATGCGGCTCGGTCATATCCTTCGCACCAATATCCAGGGCCCACTCGATCAACGCGTTGTAGCTGGCCTCCACTAGGCCCGGAGTCTTGTGGAGGTGATGCCACTGCAGCACCAAGTGTGGGTTCCAGATGATCGCATTGCTCATCGGTCCCGATTTCCCCGGCTTGATATCGATGAAACGAAGATCCTGAAGCTTCTTCATCCGGGTTGCCCACGTATACTCGCCACGCTGCCCTCCAAAACCGGCAGCATTGGCCATGTCGCCGTGCTTGTTCAGCACAGCGAACGAATTGTCCCAGGTGCTGCACCACAGCGTCAGGTAGGTAGACGAGACAGGCGCCCCCTTCGTCATCTCATCCATGATCTTGAGGATCATGGGCATGGTTTTTGGAATGGTCGCGAAGCCTTTGTTGGCTTTGCGATGCCAGAGGTTCACCTCCTGCCCCGGCCAATGCAGCTCCCGCAGTGCGAGCTGCTTCTTCGCGATCGCACTCGCCTCCCTCGTCGTAGTCATCACAAAAGCTCCATCGTTCTTCACATGTCTTTATGTTGCTAGAAGAATGTATCAAAATCAATGACTTAGGTATTTTCTTGGGAAGACTGTGGTGCGTTGTTGTTGCATTTAGGTATATCTAGATAGCAGGATCTATTTCATCTCGCCTAACACAGAGCATCATATGATTCGGGCGATAGTAAAATTTACCAAATATATCAAATGGTTAATGGATTTTTGGCAGTGCTGGAGTGTGCTTATTGTGCTGAAACGTGCTGCATGTGCTCCACGTGCTCGCGGATGGTACAGGAAGGGTGGGGCGGTCTTGCTCCCGTCAGGCGCGAGCCTTACATTGAAGTTGTAGCCACAATGTAGCTCATATGTTGAAAGAGGTCTGTTAATGCCCGCTGCCGAAGTCGTACGCGCTCGGATCGATGCCGATCTGAAGAAGGAGGCAACCGCCGTCCTTTCTGGAATGGGTCTGTCGGTGTCCGATGCCATCCGCCTTCTGCTCGTCCGCGTGGCGTCTGAGAAGGCGCTGCCCTTTGATATACGTGTGCCTAACGCCGAAACCCAGACCGCCATGCGTGAGGCGCGAAAAGGCAAGGTTCAGCGTTTTGATAGCGTCGATGCGCTAATGGCGGACCTGAACGCTGACGACTGAACTCCCCGGCAGCGCCTGCTCACCGAGCAACTGGGCTCGTTGAGCAGGATGCTTCTCGGGCTCCTAGCTCAAAGCCTGCGCGACGGCGCGGAAGCCGGCCAGCAGCCGGTGGTCGAGCGCGTCGTCGACCGCCGCGGGCTGCGACGACATCTTGGCGATGACCAGCTCCGCCGCGCGGTCGACATAGATCCACTGGCCGTGGATGCCGATGCCGCAGACCACGTCGCGGCCCGGCCCCAGCACATACCATTGGCTGCGATAGCGCCCCTGCGGCGCCAGCTGCGCCAGGTCGCCGCGCGCCCAGGCTCGGGCGTCGCCATTGTCGAGGATATCGTCGACCCAGTCCTTCGGCACCACCTGGATCCCGCCGACCCGGCCGTCCCGCCGCATCAGCTCGCCGATCCGGGCCAGGTCGCGCAGGGTCATGCCGATGCCGCCGGCGGTGCGCGGCGCGCCCAGCCGGTCGAGCGTGACAAAGGCATCCGCCTCCGCCCACATCGGCCGCCACAGCAGCTCGGACATCAGCGCGGCGAAGCGCATGCCGGAGGCGCGCTCGCAGATCCAGCCCAGCATGTCGGAGTTGGGCGAGACGTAGTGAAAGGTCTCGCCATGCCGGCTGCCATCGGCCGGCAGGCGGGCGATGAAGCTGTGCAGGTCGTTGTCCTGCGCCACCTCGCTGGGCGGGTTCCAGCCCATGGCGACGCGGTAGCGGGCGACGTCGCCGGCCGGGTCGACATAGTCCTCGACGAAGCGGATGCCGACCGTCATGTCCAGCACATGGCGGACGGTGGCGCCGGCATAGGCCGACCCCGCCGCCTCCGGCACATAGGCGGTCACCGGCGCCTCGGGGTCGAGCTGGCCGCGGCCGGCCAGGATGCCGGCGATCAGGCCGGTGATCGATTTGCTGATCGAGAAGACGATGTGCTGCGCCTTCGGCCCCAGCCCGTGGGCGTAGTGCTCGGCCACCACCGCGCCGCGATGCAGCACCAGGAAGCCGTCGGTGTCACTGTCCGCCAGCAGCCCCGCGACCGAGACGCCCTGCCCCGGCACCGCGACCCGGTCCAGCTCCAGCGCCGGTCCGGACCTGAAGCACGCGGCGAAGTCGCCGCGCGAGATCTCGGCCACCGGCACGAGCCGGCGGACATTCTGGAAGCCCCAGCGGCTGTAGGGCGCCTGGCGCCAATTGGCGAGCGTCGCCTCCGGCGCCGACTCGTTCGTCTGCAGCTCGATCACCATCGCCGTCCCTGTTTCTTCGCCCCGCGGGGCCGCCGCCTTGGGGCGGCGATCCTACACTAGACGAAGTCGGCGCCGGAGCGCACGGGGGGTGATCGCCCCCCTACAGCACGAAGTCCGCCGCGGTGAGCGTGTGGTCGGAGATGACGTTGATGGCGAAGTCCGCCACCTTGTCGCCGTTGCCGTCGGCATAGACCACCTGGATCGAGCCGGAGGTGACGATGCGGATCTCGCCCGCATGGCCGGTGAAGCCGCCGGTGCCGAGGCTGAAGTCGATGCCGATCGCCGACAGGTCGATCCTGTCGCCGGTCGAGAAGGCGGAGATGGCGTCCTTGCCCAGGCCCGATGCGGCGCTGTCGGACAGGGCGGTGTAGACGAAGCGGTCATTGCCGGCCCCGCCCTTCAGCACATCGCCCCAGCCGCCGCCGGTGAGCACGTCGTCGCCGGCCATGCCCCAGAGCGTGTTGGCGCTGGCGTCGCCGGTCAGCGCGTCGGACTGGGCGGACCCGATCACCTGTTCGATGCCGGTCAGCGAATCGCCCGTGGCGTCGCCACCCGAACAGGCGCCGGTCGCCAGGTCGATCGCCACCGCGGCGGCCGAGCCGGCATAGCTGGCCGTGTCGATGCCGGCCCCGCCGATGATCGCGTCGACCCCGGCCCCGCCTTCGATCGTGTCGTTGCCGGCGCCGCCGTCGATCTCGTCGTTGCCGGCGCCGCCCAGGAGGGTGTCGTTGCCGGCCTCGCCGAAGACGTCGTCGTCGCCGGTGCCGGCATCGACCGAATCAACGCCGGCGCCGCCATGGATGGTGTCGCCGCCGTCGCCGCCGACCAGCCGGTCGGCACCATCGCCGCCGTCGAGGCTGTCGTTGCCGCCTTCGCCGGAGAGGCTGTCGTCGCCGCCGCGCCCCGCCAGGATGTCATCGCCGGACCGGCCGGCGAGGATGTTGCGGCCGTCGTCGCCGCCCAGCGTGTCGCCGAGGCTGGTGCCGTAGACGTTCTCGACCCCGGTCAGCGTGTCGCCGGCGGCATCGCCGCCCGAGGCGGTGTGCGCCAGCAGGTCGATCGACACCGCACCGGTCGAGGCATAGAGGGCGGTGTCGATCCCGGCGCCGCCGACCAGGCTGTCGGCGCCGGCGCCCCCGATCAGCACGTCGTCCCCGGCGCCGCCGTCGAGCTGGTCCGCCCCGGTGCCGCCGTCGAGCCTGTCGTTGCCGAGGCCGCCGAGCAGCGCGTCGGTGCCGCCCAGGCCGTTGACCGTGTCGTTGCCGTCGCCGGCGGTGACCACGTTGCGGTCGTCGCTGCCGACGATCAGCAGGTCGGACAGCACGCCGATCAGCATCAGATGCGCCGGCAGGCCGACCGGACCGCCCGGGAAGCCGAGGTCGATCTCCTCGATCCCGCTCAGCGTGGCACCCTGCAGCACCAGCAGCGTGTCCGCCCCCGGCAGCGGGGTGAAGGCGATGATGTCGTAGCCGTCGCCGCCGTCGATCACCTCGCCGGCGACGTATTCGGCCCCGTCCATGTAGCCGATCAGGTCGTCGCCGGCACCGCCTTCGATTCGGTCGGCATCGCCGCCGCCGTAGAGCGTGTCGGCGCCCGCGCCGCCCTGCAGCAGGTCAGCCCCGTCGCCGCAGCCGCAGCCGCCGGAGCCCGGCTCGAAATCCCCGGCGATGAAGTCGTTGCCGTCGCCGCCGATCAGCGTGTCGGCGCCCTCATACCCGACCAGCAGGTCGTCCCCGGCCAGCCCGGACAGGACGTTGTCGTCCGTGCCGCCGTCGATCTCGTCGTCGCCGGCGCTGCCGGTGACGTTCTCGATCTCCGCCAGCGTGTCGCCCTCGGCATCCCCGCCGCTGCCGGTGCCCAGATAGAGATCCACGATCACCGGCTTGCCGCTGGTGCTGTAGTCGGCGGTGTCGATGCCGTCGCCGCCGGTCAGCTCATCCGGCCCGAGGCCGCCGCGCAGCAGGTCGTCCCCGGTGCCGCCGCCGAGCTGGTCGGCGCCGTCGCCGCCATCGACGACATCGTTGCCGGCACCGGCCAGGACGAAGTCGTCGCCGCCCGCCCCGCTCAGCGTGTCGTCGCCCGACAGGTCGAGCTGCACGCCGTTGGCGCCGGTCGGCACCACAACGGAATCGCCAAGGCCATAGATGTAGTCGGGATCAACGGTGCCGGTGTAGGTGGTCACGGTATCGCTCTCCGATCAAATGCAGGGCGGCGCGCCGAGCGCACAGCGGAACGGTCTCGGCCGTGCTCGCTGCCCGGGCGGCATGTCGCGGTTGAAGGCTCGGGGGCGCCGTCGGATCGAAATGAACGGGCGCCGCTCAATACAAACCAAATGTTCCTAAAATTGCGAAAGCCGCGACACTATAAGTGATTCCCAGGAGCGAAACCATCACTCCGCTTGCCGTCACGGCAGCGGCTTCAGGCTCTTGAGATAGGTGGCGATCGCCGCGCGGTCGGCAGGAACGAGCTTGCTGGTGTCGTTCCGGATCACCTCGACCATGGCGCCGCCGGCGAAGTCGCCGTCGGGGGTGGCGCCCGACTCCAGGTAATAGGCGATGTCCTTGTCGCTCCATTCCCCGATGCCGTGCTCCGGATCCGGGGTGATGTTCGGGATCTTGCCCTGCCCTTCCGGCGCCTGGGGGTTGCCGGCGAAGGGGCTGTACCAGTTCAGCCCGCCCAGCATGTCGCGCGGGGTGTGGCATTCGCCGCAATGGCCGAGCACGCGGACCAGATAGGCGCCGCGATACCAGTCGGCGGACTGCCCGGCCGGCACCAGGAACGGCCCCTCGGCGAAATTCAGCAGCCGCCAGCCCGGCAGCAGCACGCGCCAGGAATAGGGCCAGCCCAGCTCATGCGGCCGGTTCGGCTGCTGCACCGGCGGGACGCTGCGCAGATAGGCCCAGAGATCGGACAGGTCGCGGTCGGTGATGCCGGTGTAGGAGGTGTAGGGGAAGGCCGGGTAGTAGTCCTCGCCCGCCGGCGACACGCCCTCGCGCAGGGCCCGGCGGAAATCCTCCTCGCTCCACTTGCCGAGGCCGGTGTCGGGGTCCGGGGTGATGTTCGGGGTGTAGAAGGTGCCGAAGGCGGTCTTCAGGGCCCGGCCGCCGGCCAGCGGCTTGGCGGCGTCGCCCGGCGCGGTGTGGCAGGCGGCGCAGCCGCCGGCGGCGAAGACATAGGCGCCGCGCACCACCGGGTCAGAGGAGGCAGGATCGGGCGCGGCCGGGTCGGCCGTCTGGGCCGCGGCGGCCGATCCGAGGGCGAGCCACAGGCCCAAGGCCATGAGAACCGGGAACGGACGCATGCTGGCCTCCGGAACGCGAACGGGCGACTCGGCCCTTATAACCCGATCCTTCGCCCTAGCCTGTCACTCCGGTGTCACGCGACTCTTTCGCCCTCGCGCCAGACGGCGCGGATCACCGGCACGCCGTCGACCAGCCGGACCCGCAGCAGGTCGGCCCGCAGCCCGGGCTCGATCCGGCCGCGATCCTCGAGGCCGGCGGCGCGGGCCGGGTTGATCGTCACCGTCGCCAGCGCCTGCGGCAGGCCGATGCCGTGCTCGCCCTCCGCCAGGGTGAAGGCGCCGTGCAGCAGGCTGACCGGGACATAGTCCGAGGACAGGATGTCGACCAGCCCCTCGCGCGCCAGCTCGCCGGCCGAGACGTTGCCGGAATGGGAGCCGCCGCGGACCAGGTTGGGCGCGCCCATCAGGATCTGCAGCCCATGCTCGCGCGCGGCGCGGGCGGCGGTCAGGGTGGTCGGGAACTCCGACACCACCATGCCCAGCGCCGCCGCCTCCTCGACATGGGCGACGGTCTCGTCGTCATGGCTGGCGATCGGCAGGCCGCGGCCGCGGCCGATCGCGGCCAGGGCGTCGCGGTTGGTGACGCCATGGGTGCGCGAGGCGGCGATCCGCTCCGCCGTCTGGGCGTCGATCTGCTCGTCGGTCATGCCGAGCATGCCCTTGTAGATCTCGCGGTACTTGGCGAGGTCGGAGAACTGGCGGTGGCCGGGGGCGTGGTCCATCACCGACATGAACTGCACCAGCGGGTCGTCGCGGAACGGCTCGAACAGCTCGAGCACATGCGCCTCGGTGACCTCGCAGCGCAGATGCAGGAAATGCTCGGCCCGCAGCATGCCGCCGGACTGGGCCTGGCGGATGCCGTCGACCATCGGCCGCAGCGTCTCCAGCCGGTCCTCGCCGTTGCGGCCGCCGACCAGGGCCAGGGCGTCGAACACCGTGGTGATGCCGGCCGCAGCGACCTGGGCGTCATGCGCCATCACAGCGGTCACCGCCGGCCAGCGCACGCCGGGCCGCGGCGTGTAGTGGCGCTCGAGATGGTCGGTGTGCAGCTCGACCAGGCCGGGCAGCAGGTAGTCGCCCTCGAAGTCGACCGCGCCGGGCGGGCAGGCCGCATCCCTGTCCAGATCGGTGATCCGCCCGTCGGCGACGGCGGCGCTGCCGGTCAGCACGGCCTCCGCGGTCACGATCCGCGCATGGGCGACGATCAGATCCCCCGCCATACCCAGTCCTTCTCTTCCGCTTCCGCACGATCGGTCCGGCGGGCGTGCCCGCGCGGCCATATATGGGCGCGCGGGCCGGCATCGCAACGCCGTCCCTCGCGCGGCGCCCTTATGCCCCGAGCTTTGCGACCCTTTGATGACTCGCCGGTGACAGCGGCGATTTGACATCCGGCCAGGTCACGCGCTCGACTCCGGCGAAGCGGCGGATGCGGTCGAGCTGGGTCTCCAGCCGGCGCAGCCGCACCTTGCTGGACCGCACCTTCGGCTCCCACCACAGCCCGGCGACGGCGAGGTCGCCGCTGTCGCGCCGGGCCCGCATGTCGATCCGGCCGACCAGGCGGTCGCCCTCCAGGATCGGGAAGACGTAATAGCCCCAGCGGCGCTTCGCCTCGGGCACGAAGGCCTCGAAGCGGTAGTCGAAGCCGAACAGCCGCTCCAGCCGCTGGCGGTTGCGGATCACCGGGTCGAAGGGCGACAGCACCCGCAGCACGTCCGGTGCCGGCGCGGCCGCGGCCAGCCGGTCCTCGATGTCGGCGAAGGCGAAGGCCGCGGTGGTCTTGCCGTCCGCGCCCTGGACATGGGCGACACACAATTCGCCGCGCCGGGTCGACCGGTCGCACCACTGCTCGGCCTCGCGGAGGGTGATCAGGTCCCAGAAGCCGGCGATCTCGGCGGGCCGGGCGGCGCCCAGCCGCTCCAGCGCCGAGCGGCAGGCCCAGTCGACCACCGCCTCCGGGTCGGGCGCCGCGCCGCGATGCGGCTCCGGGATCACCCGCTCGGTCAGGTCGTAGACCTTCTGGAAGTTCTCGCGCCGCGCCACCGCCAGCACGCCGGTGCGCCACAGGAACTCCAGCGCCATCTTCGACGGCGTCCAGTCCCACCAGCCGCCGGAGGGGCGCTGCCGCTCCTCCTCGAAGCTGCGGGTCAAGAGCGGCCCTTCCGTCGCCACCCGCTCGCGCACCTGCTCCAGCACCTTCGGGAAGTCCGGCCCGGCCTCGGCCCACCAGCGGCTGGTGGCGGCGCGCTGCCGCACATCGGCGAAGCGCCGCGACCAGTAGGGGAAGAAGCGGGTCGGGATCAGCGAGGCGTCGTGGGTCCAGCCCTCGAACAGGCCGCGGGTCTTCTCCACCAGCCGCGGCAGCTGGGTCTGGGCATAGCCATGGCGGCGGGCGAACAGGATCATGTGATGCGCCCGCTCGACCGTGTTGATGCTGTCGACCTGGACGAAGCCGATGCGGTCCACCACCGCCTGGCAGCCTTCCGCCGTCAGCCGGCCGAGCGGCGGATCGGACAGGCCGTGCAGATCGAGGAACAGGCGCCGGGCGTCGGCATTGGCGATGATGAGGGGAGCAGAGTCGACCATGAACGATACGAGAACATAGCCACCCGCGGCAGGGCAAGAGGAAAGCCCTTCGCCCACCGCCATCCCCGGCTATAGTCGGGTCGCAACGATCGAGGCTTGCCATCGTGACCGCCACTCTCATCGCCCCGGAACCGCCGCGCCAGGACGCTGTGCTCGACCTGATCCGCCAGTCGGACGCCCTGATGGCGAGCCTGTATCCGGCCGAGAGCAACCACATGCTCGACATCGCCTCGCTGGAGCAGCCGGAGGTGCGGTTCTTCGTGGCCCGGCGCGAGGGCCGGGTGGTCGGCTGCGGCGCCCTGGTGGTGGGCACCGGCGGCGAGGCCGAGCTGAAGCGGATGTTCGTCGACCCGGCGACACGGGGGCTGAAGGTGGGCCGCGACCTGCTGGCCCGGATCGAGGACGAGGCCCGCGGCCTCGGCGTCCGGCTGATCCAGCTGGAGACCGGCATCCACCAGCCGGAGGCGATCGGCCTGTACCGCCGCTTCGGCTACCGCGACTGCGGCCCGTTCGGTGGCTACGGGCCCGACCCGCTGAGCCTGTTCATGGAAAAAGAGCTGGACTGACGTCCCGGCGGGGCGCCAGTCCAGCTTCGGCTCACTCCGCCGGGGCTCCCGGAGGAGTCACGGCCGTGTTGACCGAGGAGTCGGGTTCGGTCAGGAAACGGCCGATCAGGCCACCGATGAAGCCGCCGATGATCGGCGCGACCCAGAACAGCCAGAGCTGCTGCAGCGCCAGGCCCTGGGCGATCACCGCCACGCCGGTGCTGCGCGCCGGGTTCACCGAGGTGTTGGTGACCGGGATCGAGATCAGATGGATCAGCGTGAGCGCCAGGCCGATCGCGATCGGCGCGAAGGGCGCGGTCGTCGGGCTGCTGACGACGCCGACGATGACGATGAGGAAAACCGCCGTCAGCACGATCTCGGTGACCAGCGCCGCCGTCAGGCCGTAGCCGTCCGGCGATCCGGCGCCGTAGCCGTTCAGGGCGAAGCCCTTGGTGATGTCGAAGCCGGGAGCGCCGGAGGCGATGACGTAGATCACCCCGGCCGCGATGATCGCGCCGACCACCTGGGCCACGACATAGGGCACGACGTCGGCCGAACTGGTCTTGCCCGCAGTCCACAGCCCCACCGTGACCGCAGGGTTGAAGTGACCGCCGGAAATCCGGCCGAGGGCATAGGCGCCGGTCAGTACGGTGAGGCCGAAGGCTGCGGCGACACCGCCAAACCCGACATGCGATCCGGCCAGGACCGCAGTGCCGCAACCGCCGAGGACGAGCCAAAACGTCCCCAACGCCTCGGCAAGGGCTCGCTTGAGCATAGAGGTTCCCTCCATTCGATCTCCTACCGCCGCTGGTGGCGAGGAGAATCAAAGCGCCAATATATAGCGTTATGTAATCGTGCGCAACAAAATGACTTTTAGCCGATATTGAGCTTTTTCTCTCAAGATTGATTGCAATAGCCGGCAAGCGGATACGGGCTCGGCGGACGAGATGGTCACGGTGGCCGATTGTTCGGCCGGCGATCGGCAGCGCCCTCGGCCTCCCCACGACTTGGATGGCAAGACACAACGACGGGACCGATGACACATCCGTGGCGCCGTGATCTATCGAACCTGCCGGAGAATTGGCCGAATGCAATTCTCGTCCGGGATCGGCCGAAGCCATTACGCCTGCCGACTGGGACAGGATACGGCTCGTCCGGAATCGAAATCGCGTGAAGCCCGAATCTCAACACACCCCCGCATGTGGAATGAAAACAGCGTCTTGCCGCCACTGAATGGCCATAAACGTTGCGGAACATTTGCCCTCTCCCAGGGTTGCTGTAGTGATTTCTGGGGGAGATCCGGAATTCAATCCTGGCTTGGACCGGGAATCGCGTGCGGCCCTCGTCGGCCGACGCCGAGCGGGCCAGAGCCTGCCTATTGTGGCGCCCAGTGTGTGGAGGTGTCGATGTCGCTCACGGTCACCTATAAGGACAACAAGTTCTCGTTGGTGGGAAAGGATGGGCGGACCTATGAGGTGTCCGCGGCCCAGCAGCAGCAGTGGCAGCAGACGCTGAACGGCATGGCGACGCAGCATAACCTCAAGGATGCCCAGGAGCTGCTCAGCCAAGGCACCGTGGTGGTGCCCGAAGCCGGCGATTCGCAGTGGCGCATGGCCACCGAGGCCGGCATCGCGCCCCAGGACATCAATGCCAGCGTGGTGGCGCTGAACGAGCACATCGGCAACCCGGATCTGATCCATACCTACCATGACGGGGACCTGAAGCCCGATTTCATCATGCTTCCGGTGCCGCCGGAGACGGAAACCACGCCGGGTTCTGATGCGCCGGCCCAGCCCGACACCTCGTCGCCCGAGGCGTTCGCGGCCAGCCTGAAGACCGCGCCGGATGTCAAGACCCGCAATCAGTGGATCGACGACTACGTCAACGGCGCCGAAGATCCGCTCAATGCGGTAATAAATCTTCTGCCGCTGACCTTCGACGAGAAGAACAACGGCCCCTATCGGCAGCAGATCATCAGTGCCTATGTCCACAGGGTCGCTGGGGACAACAAGGACCAGCAGAAGAACGCCCTTGCGCCACTGGCCGAGAGAAACTGGACGAACGGCGACAAGAACGTCGATACGGCAGTCGACTACGACATCTGGGCGGTGGGGAGTGAACTCGGCATCCCGCGCGACCAGCTTCCCATCAACAAGGACGTTCCGATGGAGATCAAATAGGGCTGAGCCGGCCGCTGCCTGCGGGTTTGCCCCGATCCGGCCACCGTTCGCGGACAGGATCGTTCCATGTCACCCCGTATCGATTCACTCGGCACTGCCCCGTCCCGGTTCGGCACAAGATCCGCGCCGGGCGGGGTCGACTTCGCCAGCGCGGTGCAGCGGGCCAGGGCCGCTCCGCCGGCCGAGCCACCGCCGCAGAAGGCCGCACCGCCCGCCCCGGCAGACAGCGCCCCGGTTGTGCCGATCGTCAGCGCAGATCGCCGGGGCCGGATCGACGACTGGGTCGAGCACCATTCCGACGCCAATGGCGGCTTCCTCGGCTTCGGCCAGACCGAATCCCATGAGCATGTCCGCAACGCGCTGAACGGGCAGTCGACCGAGCTCCGCGGCCTCAACACCGATGAGCAGCGCTATCTGCTGGACCGCATGCTGGACCGCTGGTCCGACGGCAAGGGCGGCGGGCTGGGACAGGCGTCCAGCCTGGCCGATTCCCTGGGTGACACGCCGCAGCTGATCAGCGTGGTCGGCGAGCGCTTCGCCTTGCGCGCCGCCGCCCTGATGCGGCAGCCGGCCGGCAACGGGTCCGGCGACGATCCGCACAGCAAGGCCCTGGCCCTGGTGCTGGGGACGGTGCAAGCCACCTCCGGCGACCTGAACGAGACGCCCTCGACCCTCTCGGCGCTGCGCAGGATCGTCGTCTCCCTGGGCCCGGAAAACGCCGCGGATTTCATGAAGGCGCTCGCCTCCCGCGGCGGCGCCGACGGCATCCAGGCGATGGTCCGGCAACGGATCCTCACAGCGATGAACGACGGGCCGCCGAGCCCGGCGGCCAGCGCCGCGGTGCAGACCGTCTTCGCCCAGACCACGCCGTTCGACATGGAAAAGCGCGACGGCATGCGGCAGGAGATGGCGCAGGCCCTGGCGCGCGAATGGTTCCCGGACGATCCGGTCCAGCGGGATGCGGAGGCCAGGCGGCTCGACGGCATCCTCGGCACCCATCAGGGCCGAGTCCTGCTGTTCGGCAACGGAAATGACGGCAAGATCGGGCTCGACGGCCGGGTCGGCGCACTGGCGACGATCCACGGCGACCGCAGCATCACCGCCGACACGCTGAAGCGGACGGAGGATCCCTGGACCAATCCGGCGATCGTCGGGCCGCAGGCGCAGGACAATGCGCAGCAGTTCCTGATCGGCCGCGGCGACGACCCGCAGACCCTGCAGGGCACCGACCTGGACAACACGGTCGGCTACGCCATGGGCTTTCCGCCCACGCTGCCGAAGGACATGTCGCCGGAGGAAGCCCAGGCCAGGATGGCGCAGGGCCAGTTCTCCTACTTCGCCGAAGGTCCCGGCAAGGATCCCGTCAGCAAGGTGGTCGCCCAGATCCGCGCCGTCGGCGGCGACAATCCCCAGGTCACGGCGCTGCCGATCCAGTATTCCAGCAACGCCTCGGGCCCGGTGCAGCTGACGCTGTTCCGGGTGCAGACCGCGTCCGGCGACAAATTCGTCGACAATGCCGGGCGCAGCTACGGCAGCTTCGACGACTGGAAGGCCAACAACCAGCTGCCGCCCGGCGACGTCACCTACCCGACCAACGGTCATCTGACCCTGAAGGCGGACGGCACGGTCGACCTGTCGCACGGCAACACGCCGAAGACGGTCGACACGACGTGGGAGGAGGTGAAGGGCGTCTTCGACGGCGTCGCCCTGGTCGGCGGCATCATCGCCGGCGGCGCCCTGATCATCGGCAGCGGCGGCACCGCGACGCCGATCCTGGTCGGGATCGGTGCGGCGGCCGGGGGCTGGGGCGTGTACCAGACCGGCAGCGAGCTGATCGACCGGTCGCAGCACGGCCAGTCGATCAACCCTTTCACCGACGGCGACGCGCGGATGCTGTGGCTGGGCCTGGCCGCCAACGGCACCGGCATCGCCGCCTTCGCCAGCGCCGGCGCGCTGACCCGCCTGGCCGGCGCCGGGGCACGGCTGAGCCCGGCGGCGGCCCGGGTGATCGGCGGCAGCCAGGCGGTGGCCAACACCGCCAATGCCGGCGCCTTCGTCAATATGGGGATCCATCTGACGGCGAATTGGGGGTCGATGACGCCGGAGCAGCGGGCGCAGGGCCTGCTGGCCATGGGCTTCTGGGGCGCCACCATCGGCGTCGGCGCCCGCCAGGCCCGGTCGCCCGGCGAGATGTTCAACCCGGCGGCGCTGACCCGGCGGCTGACCGCCGCCTATGAGCCGCCGGTGGTGCGGACCAGCGAGCTCGAGGGCAGTCGCGTCGCCATCGTGCGCGACCCGAAGACCGGCGATCTCACCATCAAGGCCGGGCAGCAGGCGACCGACGCCGACATCGCCCTGCATCGCGACGTCGCCCGGATGATGGCCCAGAGCCAGGGGCTGCAGGGCCTGATCCGCAGCCGGCTGGGCGAGCCCAAGCCGGGCACGCTGGCCTATTCGGTCAAGTACGAGGGCATCAAGCTCGATCGCAAGCTCGCCGACCTGCAGCGCCGGCTGGACGACCCGTCGCTGACGGCGCAGCAGAGGGACGCGCTGCGCGGCGACATCCAGACCACCCGGGTCTATCTCGACCAGCACAACGAGTCGCTGGGACGGATGATCACCGATCCCGGCCAGGCCGATGTCGAGGCGCCCAGCACCGGCCAGGCGCGGGCCGAGGAGATCCAGCCGGGTCTGGGCGACGCGATCGACAACAGCCCCTATGCCGGCAAGGGCTACTATTTCCGCACGACGGGGCCTGAGACCGTGCCCGAGATCGTGCGGACGGACCCCTACGACAGCAGCCATCCGCGGCTGGGCCTGGTGAAGGGCGATGACGGCGTCTACCGGATACAGGAGGTCACGGCCGGCAACCTGCCGACTTACGCCCCGGTCATCACCGGCAACGCCGCGCCGAAGATCACGCTGTCGACCGGGCTGAACCTCGAGCAGCAGCAGACTCTCAAATCCGCCCTTTCGGCCCGCGACAAGGCGGTGCTGGAGCGCGATGCCGCCACCGACCAGGCGGTCAAGAACGCCAAGGGCCAGGAGGTGGTGAACCAGAGCACCGAGATCGGCGAGCTGGGCGGCGTGAGCTATGTGACCCAGAACTACCGCGGCGCCACGCTGGAATATGGCGGCCCCGGATCCGGCTCGCGCCCCGGCGACTTCGATCAGGTCTATCGGCAGGCGCTGCCGGACGGCATGATCCGCTTCATCGTGGTCGAGGCCAAGGGCGGCGGCTCGCCGCTCGGCACCCGGCTGGTGAACGGGCAGGTGGAGACGCAGGGCACGGCCGAGTACTTCGCCGCCATCGCCAACAACATGCGCCACAACATGACCGGCCCGCCGGCGGCCACCGGCAAGGATCTGTCGAATGCCTACCGCTACGGCAAGACCGCGGATGGCAAGCCGGCGGAGATCGTCTATCTGACCGTCAGGACGCCGATCAGCCAGGCGCCCGGCGGCGGCGCCGCGGCACCGGTGGCGACGGCGAAGCAATTCGATCTGGGGGCCTGATGATGACCGACGGCAAGGACGGGAACAGCGCCGGCTTCGTGGCCCGGCACCGGCCCGGCCGCGACCGCGACGCGCTGGCGGCGCAGGCGGAGGACCGGGCCGACGAGATCCCGATGCTGCGCGGCAGCCTGGCCGATCGCCCCGGCAACCTGGTGCCGCTGACCGAGGAGGCCCTGGCCCTGGCCGGGCTGCGCCAGCTGCTGGGGCCGGAGGACGAGGTGCCGGCGCTGCTGCGGCTCGGTGCGCGGGCGGCGATGGCCGCGGGCGCGACGGTCGCACCGGGCGTCTCGCTGCGGGTCGATCTCGGCCCGCCGGGCCCACCGGCGCCAGTCGAGCTGCCGCGCGGGCGGGAGAGGCCGACCGGGCTGACCCCGCGTCGGCTGGTCGAGGCCTGCCACGCCGCCCTGGCCACCCGCGACCGGATCGCGCTGGACCTGTTCGCGCAGGTGCCGGTCGACCGCATCGCGCGGCAACCCCCGGCGGCGGAGGAGCGGATCTACGGCCTGGCGCATGCCCGGGGGCTGCAGGCCCTGCTGCGCGGCGACGCCGCCGGCAACCAGCTGCTGCTGCAGGCGATCCAGGGCTGCAACGACCCCGGGCTGGCGCCTGCGGCCCGCGACTACGCCCAGTTCATCGTGTCGCCGGAAATAGAGCTGGCCCTGCTGCACCGCGACCCGGATGGCTTCGACCAGGCCTTGCGCAACGCCCTGGTGCTGCACCGCCGCTACTGGGCGGAGATCCAGCCCAATCCCGGCGAGGCGCAGGACAGCGACCCGGCCGGCTTCATCGCCCTCGGCCCGCTGGCCTGGGCGGCGCTGCGCCACGACCAGGGCCTGCCGGTCGGGATCCGGTCGGACTACCTGCCGCGCGGCGTGGTCGAAGGCACCGCATAGGAAGCGGCCCGGCCGAACGGATCGGCCGGGCCCTGAGCGGGGTCTTCCGAGGGGTCGGCTTCGTGGAGAATGGGCCGGACGGTGCGCCCGCGCCGCCCGGCCCGGTCGCGGATCAGGGACCCTTAGCGGGCGCCCTCATGCGCGATGGTGTAGCGCTGATGCGCGTTGCTGGTGGTGGCCGAGGCCAGCTGCCGCCAAGCGTGCAGCGCCTCGTCATAGTTCTCGAACGGCCCCTGCAGACTCTCGGTGCCGCCGATCAGACGGTCGAAGCGGGTGTCGGCATATTCGCCGCCGATGATCCAGAAGCGGTGCGTCATGGTCGTATCCTCCGTCGGAGCGCTATTGGGCGGGCGCAGATGATCAATGGAACTGGGCGGCTTCGGTCGATTCGCGGAGCGCGGTGGTCGAGGCCTTGCCGCCGGAGATGGCGAGGCTGACGGCGTCGAAATAGCCGGTGCCGACCTCGCGCTGGTGCTTGGTCGCGGTGTAGCCCTGGGCCTCGGCCGCGAACTCCGCCTGCTGCAGCTCGGAATAGGCGGCCATCTGCCGCTCCTTGTAGCCGCGCGCCAGCTCGAAGGTGGCGAAGTTCAGGCTGTGGAAGCCGGCGAGGGTGATGAACTGGAACTTGTAGCCCATGGCCCCCAGCTCGCGCTGGAACTTGGCGATAGTGGCATCGTCCAGATTGGCCTTCCAGTTGAAGCTCGGCGAGCAGTTGTAGGACAGGAGCTTGCCCGGGAACTGCCGATGGATGCCCTCGGCGAAGCGCCGGGCCTGGCCCAGATCGGGCTTCGAGGTCTCCATCCACAGCAGGTCGGCATAGGGCGCGAAGGCCAGGCCGCGGGCGATGCAGTACTCCATCCGGTTTTCCGGCTTGATCGGATGGAAGCCCTCTTCGGTGCGCTGCGTCCGGTCGATGAAGGGATGGTCGCGCTCGTCGATGTCGCTGGTGATCAGCTTGGCGCTCTCCGCATCGGTGCGGGCCAGCAGCACGGTCGGCACGTCCATCACGTCGGCGGCGAGGCGGGCGGCGTTGAGGGTGCGGATGAAGCTGCGGATCGGCACCAGCACCTTGCCGCCGAGATGGCCGCACTTCTTCTCCGATGCCAGCTGGTCCTCGAAATGCACGCCGGCGGCGCCGGCTTCGATCATCGCCTTCATCAGCTCGAAGGCGTTCAGCGGCCCGCCGAAGCCGGCCTCGGCATCGGCCACGATCGGCGCGAACCAGTGGCGCTTGGCGCCGCCCTCGGCATGCTCGATCTGGTCGGCGCGCTGCAGCGTGCGGTTGATCTTCTTCACCGCCTCCGGCACCGAATCCGCCGGATACAGGCTCTGGTCCGGATACATCTGCCCGGCGGTGTTGGCGTCGGCCGCGACCTGCCAGCCGGACAGGTAGATCGCCTCCAGCCCCGCACGCACCTGCTGCATCGCCTGGGTGCCGTTGGTGGCGCCGAGCGAGTTGACGAAGTCGCGCTTGTGCATCAGCTCCCACAGCCGCTCGGCGCCGAGCCGGGCCAGCGTGTGCTCGATCCGGACCGATCCGCGCAGCCGGTCGACATCGGCCGGGGAATAGTCCCGGACGATGCCGTCGAACCGGCCGGCGATGCTTCGGATCGGGGTCGGAGAGTCGAGGGGAGCCATCCTGTAAATCCTTTTCATTCCGTTCCGGGCGGCGCGCCATGCTGCGCTGCGGTGATGGGAATGATGTTGGGTGCCGCTTCAGGCAGCGTCAACGCGGCGTTGAGCGTGAAAGGGAAAGGTTGTAAAGTTTGTTGATGACCATTTTGTAAATCGGAGAAGTTCGATGGCCGCGCGCAAGGCGATGCTGGGGCACAAGATCCGGCGGCTGCGGCGCGACCGCGAGGTCACCCAGGCGCAGCTGGCGGAGCGGCTGGGCATCTCCGCCTCCTATCTCAACCTGATCGAGAGCAACCAGCGGCCGGTGACGGTCGAGATCCTCTTGAAGCTGGGCCAGATCTTCGACCTCGACCTCGCCAGCTTCGCCGAGGATGAGGGCGAGCGGCTGGTCGGGGGCCTGAGCGAGGTCTTCGGCGACCCGCTGTTCGCCACGCCGCGGCCGGGCACGGCCGGGCTGAAGCGGCAGGACATCATCGACCTGGCGGCCCAGGCGCCGGCCGCGGCCGAGGCGGTGCTGGCCCTGTACCAGGCCTATCGCGAGGGGCGTGAGACGCTGCGCCTGCTGGCCGAGCAGCGATCGGCACCGGACGGCGCCCTCGCCGAATCCGCCTCGCCGCTGGACGAGGTGCGCGATTGGGTGCAGGCGCATGGCCACCACTTCCCGGAGCTGGAGACGGCGGCGGAGGAGATCTGGCAGGCCGGCGCGATCGAGCCCGGCGCGCTGTTCCCGGGGCTGATCCGCTACCTGGACGAGGAGCTGACGCTGCGGGTCAAGGTGATGCCGGTCGAGGTGATGGGGCCGGTGCGCCGCCGCTATGACCGGCACGGCCGCCGCATCCTCTTGTCCGAGATGCTGCCACTGCCCAGCCGCAGCTTCCACCTGGCGGTGCAGATCGCGCTGATCAAATACCGGGCGCTGCTGGACGAGATGGTGGCGCCGGTCGGCTTCTCCGGCCCCGCGGCGTCGCGGCTTGGCCGCATCGTCCTGGCCAACTACCTGGCCGGGGCGGTGATGATGCCGTATGACCGGTTCTGGCGGGCGGCGACGGCGCTGCGCTACGACATCGAGGTGCTGCAGAGCCGCTTCGAGGCGTCGTTCGAGCAGGTCTCGGTCCGCCTGACCACGCTGCAGCGCCAGGGCGCCAAGGGCGTGCCTTTCTTCCTGATCCGCAGCGACAAGGCCGGCAACGTCTCCAAGCGCCTGGGCGCCACCAACTCCGCCTTCGCCCGGATGGGCGGCGCGTGCCCCCTATGGATCCTGCCCGACGCCTTCCGCTCGCCCGGGCGGGTCCAGACCCAGGTGGCGGAGCTGCCGGACGGCAGCCGCTGGTTCACCATCGCCCGCACCGTGTCCAAGCCCGGCGCCGGCTTCCGCGCCCAGGGGCAGAGCTTCGCCCTGGCGCTGGGCTGCGAGATCGCCCATGCGGCGCAGCTGGTCTATGCCGACGGCATCGACCTCGCCTCCGACGAGGCGGCGGCGCCGATCGGGCTGCATTGCCGGCTGTGCGAGCGGCCGGATTGCGACCAGCGCGCCTTCCCGCCGCTGAACCATGTGCTGTCGGTGGACGAGAATTTGCGCGGTGCCACGCCCTATCAGTTCACCCCGGCCGCCTGAAACCTTGCAGACCGCCAAGAAAGCGGCTTGCGAATATTGGGATATCGCGATCAAACTGCCGGGCGAACGTCTCAATCCCGGAGGGGAAACCCCATGGCGCACAAGTTCGAGATCTACAAGGACAAGTCCGGAGAGTTCCGGGTGCGGTTCAAGTACAATTCCGAGACGATCTTCTCGACCGAGGGCTACTCCAGCAAGGCCTCGGCCAAGAACGCCATCGAATCGATCAAGAAGAACGGCCCGGACGCGCCGACCGACGACACCACCACCAGCTGACCACGGCGGCCGGGCGAGGCGACCCTGGACCTGGCCGGCCCCCCTCGCCCGTCCGCTCGTTCGGCCGTTTCACCGCCCTAGGAACCGTAACCTCCTTCGCTCTAGACTGCCGCGTCCCAGCCGCTGGAGCGCCGCATGACCGACCGCCTGACCCGCCGCACCACCCTGAAGGCGGGCGTCGCCGCCGCCGCGATCGGCCTGGCCCCCGCCGTGCTGCGGGCCGCGGCGCCGAAGCTGAAGCTGCGGATCCTGGAAACGACGGACCTGCATGTCGCCGTCTTCCCCTACGACTACTACCGCGACAAGAGCGACGACACGATGGGCCTGGCCCGCACCGCCGCGGTGCTGGCCGCTGCCCGGGCCGAGGCCGCGAACGTCCTGCTGTTCGACAACGGCGACGTGATCCAGGGCAACCCGATGGGCGACTACATCGCCTATCAGCGCGGCCTGGACGGCGGCGCGGTGCACCCGATCGTCAAGGCCATGAACCTCCTGGCCTATGACTGCGGCACCATGGGCAACCACGAGTTCAACTACGGGCTCGACTATCTCGGCAAGACGATGATGCAGGGGGCGAACTTCCCCCTGGTCTGCGCCAACCTGCTGAAGACCGACGGCAGCCCCTATCTGCCGCCCTATAAGCTGCTGGAGCGCACGCTGAAGGACGACGCGGGCGCCGCCGTGCCGGTGAAGATCGGCGTCATCGGCTTCGTGCCGCCTCAGATCATGCAGTGGGACCAGGGCCATCTCGACGGCCATGTCACCACCACCGATATCGTCGACGCGGCGAGGAAGTATGTGCCGGAGCTGCGGAAGGCGGGCGCCGAGCTGGTGGTGGCGCTGTGCCATTCCGGCATCGCCGGCGGCCCGCGCCAGGGCGGCGAGGAGAACGCGGCCCTGTTCCTGGCCGAGGTGCCGGGCATCGACGTGATCCTGACGGGCCACCAGCACCTGGTGTTCCCGGGGCCGGACTTCGCCGGCATCGACGGCGTCGACGCCGAGCGCGGGGCGCTGCACGGCATCCCGGCGGTGATGGCCGGGTTCTGGGGCAGCCATCTCGGCATCATCGACCTGGAGTTGGAGCGCGACGGCACGGCCTGGACGGTCGCCGCCTTCAAGTCGGAGGCGCGGCCGATCTACCAGCGCAAGGACCGCAAGGTGACGCCGCTGGTCGAGTCGAAGCCGGAGATCCTCGCGGCGGCACAGCCGGAGCATGACGCCACCCTGGCCTATGTGCGCCAGCCGGTGGGCGAGATCTCGGCCCCGATCACCAGCTACTTCGCCCTGGTGGCGGACGACCCGTCGGTGCAGATCGTCAGCCAGGCCCAGCTCTGGTATGTCGCGCC
>NZ_JASATH010000118.1:0-25429 GCF_038440215.1 Inquilinus sp. OTU3971
AGCGACCTCGACGCCATCGCCAAGAAGGTGATAGCGGCAACCAAGGACGAGACGAGGCCGATCGCCGCCGTCGCTCCGCCGTGACGGCGTATCGCTCCCCCCAGCAAGCGGTCCTGACGACGATACGGCCCAGATCAGTTGGTCGGGACTGACGTGAAGGCAATCAGCCTTTCACAAGGCGACGATGCGTCACGCCAGCGCCCAATGAAGCGACGGCCTGTCAGGTTCACCCTTAGTCGGCCGACCGCTCATCCACTCGTCCCTGCGTTTCGATCATGCGGACGAGCCGGCGCCGCAGGCGATCTGCGTCCTTCTCCGTCATCGGCGTTGCGGGCGGCTCCCCCGAACAGGCCTCCGATCGACGCCCCAGCGGAAGGGCCATGGCGTTCCAGCTGGACGCGGCGCCGCGGACAACCCCGAATTCCAGAAAGCCACAGGTGCGACGGAAGCATTCCGCCTCCCAGTCGTCGAACGGCTCCTCGAGCCGCTTCAAACACTTCTGCGCCAGCGTTGCCGACTTGCTCATCGTCTTGCCCCCCCTGCTGCTGAAAAGCAAATATCGGAAACCAGTCCCGGCTTGCGCACAGCCGCTTCCAAGGCTGCGGCCGGAACTCCAACTCGCGGATTGATCAATTCGATGCGGCCGCCGCAGTAGCCACCGGCCGGTCCGCCCCTTGCATCGGCACGTGACGATCCTACGAGCTCACGAGCCGCTCGATGATCCGGTTTTCTCCGTACGGAGATCTACGTATCCGACGCCCCCGGTCGGGGGTCGCTGCCGCCCGATTGCAGTGGACGGGTCCGCTCGGTTGATCCGCGTCAAGTCTGCATCGCGGACCGGCGGATATCGTCTGCGGGAGCGGCCCCGCCGCGGTGGTCGTATGTTCCCGCCTTCGAGACAGGATCCTTATGAAGTCAATCGTTTGCCTGGCGCCGAATCCGGCGCTCGACGTCGCCACCGCCGTCGCCGAACTGGTGGACCAGCACAAGATGCGGTGCGATCCGGGCGTCGAGCAGCCGGGCGGCGGCGGCATCAACGTCGCACGCGTCATCCGGCGGCTGGGAGGAGATGCGATCGCCCTCTACCCGGTCGGAGGTCCCTATGGCGAACGTGTCAGCGCCCTCCTTGAGGCTGAGTGTGTCCCGAGAGCGACCGTGCCGATCGCCGGTTCAACACGCTTCAGCTTCATCGCCCGTGACAAGGCCAGCGGCCGGCAGTACCAGTTCGTGCTGCCCGGCCCGACCATTTCGGACCAAGAGGCTCGCCTGATCCTCGAGCGCTTCGTTCGCCTCGTCTCGGAGGGAGGGCTCGCGGTCGGAAGCGGTAGCCTGCCGCCGAGCCTCTCGGAAGACTTCTACGGTCGCGCGGCCAGCATAGCGGCCCAACGGCACGCCGGCTTTGTCCTCGATACCTCGGGCGGAGCCCTCGTTGCAGCGCTCCGCCAGGGCGTCTACCTGGTCAAGCCAAGCCTGCGCGAGCTCGAATCTGTTGCGGGCCGGCCGCTCCGTTCTCATGACGGGGCCGTCGCTTTTTCCCGCGAACTCGTGGCCCGCCACGCCGCCGAGATCGTGGTGGTATCGCTGGGCGCGGCCGGCGCCATTCTGGTGACGGACCGGACCATTCAGCACCGGCCGGCCGCGCAGGTGGCGGTGGGAGGCACCGTCGGCGCCGGAGACAGCCTCGTTGGTGGAATGCTGACGGCAATCGCCCGCGGCTGGCCTGTCGAAGAGGCCTTCGGATACGGGATGGCGGCCGCCGGGGCCACCCTTCTCGCCCCTGGGACCACGCTCTGCGATCGAGAGACGACGGACCGCCTCCACTCGACTCTGGCAGGATCGGATGTCGGCCCGGCATCCGGCTGATGCCGATCGGCGGACGGATAAACAGGCCTCGAGCGCATCGCCGATCTTGACCTGCATCAAGACGGCCGGGGCCGTTCCGGCCGATCTTGGGAACGGTTCCTCCGGCGGAGGGACGAGGACGATACGAAGGCCACACGACGCCATGTCCGATGACCACCTGCCGTTCCACTCGATCTACGCTCACGGCTTCGTGCGGGCCGCGGTGTGTACGCCGCAGCCTGCGATCGCCTCACCGCCGGAGAACCTGCGGCGAACGCTCGATCTCGTCCGCCAGGCGGGCACGCATCAGGCCGCGCTCGCGGTGTTCCCCGAGCTCGGGCTGTCGGCCTACTCGAACGAGGATCTTTTCCTTCAGGACGCGCTCCTCGATGCGGTTGAGTTGGCCGTGGCCGAGCTCGTGGAGGCGAGCCGGGCACTCGGCCCGGTCATCATCGCTGGAGCTCCGTTGCGGCACGAGGCGAAGCTCTTCAACTGCGCGCTCGTCGTGCACCGCGGCAGGATCCTCGGTGTTGTGCCGAAGACGTATCTGCCGAACTATCGCGAGTTCTACGAGAGACGGCAGTTCACCTCGGGCGACGCCGCCGTCACCCGGACCATCCGGATCAGCGGCGAAGACATCCCGTTCGGTCGCGACATCCTCTTCACCGCCACCGACCATGACGGCCTCGCGATCCACGCCGAGATCTGTGAAGACCTCTGGGTTCCGGTTCCGCCTAGCACCGATGCAGCGCTCGCCGGCGCCACCGTTCTGGTGAACCTCTCGGCCAGCAACGCCACGATCGGCAAGGCGGATTATCGCCGGCTCCTGTGCGCCTCGCAATCCGGCCGCTGCATCGCGGCATATCTCTATTCCGCCGCCGGACCCGGCGAGTCGACCACGGACCTTGCCTGGGACGGGCACGCACTGATCTACGAGAACGCCGAGCTCCTGGCCGAGGGAAAGCGCTTCCCGGATGGCGCCCAGCTCCTTCTCGCCGACCTCGATCTCGATCGCCTGCGCCAGGAGCGGACTCGGACGACCAGCTTCAACGACTGCGCTGCGGCGCATCGCGCCCGCCTCGCGGCTCTGCGGCGGATCCCGTTCCGCCTCGATCCGCCCAGGGGTGAAGTGCCGGCCATTCGGCGGGTCGACCGCTTCCCATTCGTGCCCGCCGATCCGGCTCGGCGCGACGAGCGCTGTCGCGAGGCTTACGAGATCCAGGTCCAGGGACTGGCCCAGCGGCTCCGGGCGACTGGCATCGGCAAGGCGGTAATCGGTGTCTCGGGTGGGCTCGATTCCGCCCAGGCCCTGCTCGTCACGGCGAAAGCCTTCGACGCGCTCGGCCTGCCTCGGCGCGACATCCTGGGCTTCAGCCTGCCGGGCTTTGCGACAAGCCGCAGGACTCAGGACAATGCCCGGAGGCTGATGGCGGCACTTGGCGTGACCGCCGCTGAGATCGACATCAATCCGTCGGCGCTGCAGATGCTGAAGGACCTCGAGCATCCCTTCGCCCGCGGCGAGCCGGTTCACGACATCACCTTCGAGAATGTCCAGGCTGGGGAGCGCACCTCCCACCTCTTCCGGCTCGCCAATCTCCACAGCGCCCTTGTGGTCGGCACCAGCGATCTGTCCGAGCTGGCGCTCGGCTACACGACCTACGGCGTGGGCGATCAGATGTCCCACTATGCCGTCAACGCTTCGGTCCCGAAGACCCTGGTCCGGCACCTCGTCCGCTGGTCGGCGGAGACCGGGGCCTTCGGCGACGACGCCCGGAAAGCGCTGCGGTCGATTCTCGACACCCCGATCACGCCGGAGCTGGTGCCCGGAAGAGGGGACGCCCCCGCACAGCTTGCGGAAGAGACCGTTGGCCCGTACGAGCTGCAGGATTTCAACCTCTACTATCTCAGCCGGTACGGCTACATGCCGAGCAAGGTCGCCTTCCTGGCAGAATGTGCCTGGGCGAAGGCCGGTGCCGGAGAATGGCCCGGCTGGGTGTCGGCCGGCGAGCGCCGCGAATACGACCTGGCCACGATCCTGAAGTGGCTGGAGTTGTTTCTCGTCCGGTTCTTCCAGTCGAGCCAATTCAAGCGCTCGGCCATGCCCAACGGACCGAAGATCGGGTCGGGCGGATCGCTGTCGCCGCGCGGCGACTGGCGGGCGCCGAGCGACGCCAGCGCCCGGATCTGGGTGGACGAACTGCACCGCAACGTCCCCGATCCGAGGACGGCGATCGACCCCGATTGATCCTGCTCAAGGATGATACGGGCGGCGCAGGATAGGTATTCGTCACCTTCGAAAGCCGGGTGGAAATGGCAGGAAACTCCGATGCCCTATATCGATCGATCGGATGCCGGGCGTCGCCTCG
The DNA here is from genome assembly GCF_038440215.1 of Inquilinus sp. OTU3971. Classification (NCBI taxonomy): domain Bacteria; kingdom Pseudomonadati; phylum Pseudomonadota; class Alphaproteobacteria; order Rhodospirillales; family Rhodospirillaceae; genus Inquilinus; species Inquilinus sp. OTU3971. The sequence continues at coordinate 4,209 of NZ_JASATH010000118.1, forward strand.
CCCGCGCGCTCGCCCCCTATAAGGCGCTGCGGCCGGTGATCCTGGCACTGCCGCGTGGAGGGGTCCCCGTGGCGTCCGAGGTGGCCGCCGCGCTCGAGGCACCGCTGGATCTGATCCTGGTCCGCAAGATCGGCGTGCCGATCCACCCGGAGCTGGCCATGGGAGCCGTGGTCGACGGATCGAAGCCCATTATCGTTCGCAACGATCCTGTCATCCGTCATGCCGCGGTTTCGGAGAGCCGGTTCCAGGAGCTCTGCCGCCGTGAGATCAAAGAGAATGAACGGCGCCGGCGCCTCTATCTGGGTGATCGTTCGCCGATCGACGTTGCCGGACGCGTTGCAATCGTGATCGACGACGGCATCGCCACCGGGGCCACGGTCCGGGCGGCGCTGCAGGCGCTTCGGCGCCGACGGCCGAAGCAGTCCGTGTTGGCCGTTCCGGCCGGCCCGTTCGCTATGATCTCGGATTTCCACGGCTTGGCCGATGAGGTCGTCTGCCTCGAGGACCTCGAGCCTTATGGGGCTGTCGGAGCAGTCTACAGGGATTTCAGCCAGGTCACGGACCGGGAGGTGATTGATCATCTCAGGCGCCTTTCCCCCGCGCCTTCGCCCGCGATCGATCCGGCGGGAAATTGATCTCCGTCAATCCTCCGCCCGGCAGAAAGCTTAAGCTTGCCTCGATCGCATTTCAGGAGGCTCAGATGGGCCAGCGATTGCTCGCGGCTTGTGCCCTGGGGTTCATCCTCGTGATCCTGTCGGGGTTGTTCCACTCCGCGATCGCGGCCGGCCTTGCCGGTGGTTGGAAGTATGCCTGGGCGACTTGGACCATCGCCGGCCTCGTCGCCGCGTTGATCGCCTTCGGCGCGAAGACGGAACAGGACGCCTGGGCATGGTTGTGCCTGATCAACGCCGCCGTCAGCATCGGTCTTCTCGCCGCCGTGCTGCTGTTGGCCCTCAAAGGATCATACGCGACCGTCGGCGGCGCGACGTCTCCCGTCGAGCCTCTGCCTGACGCCGGGATCACGACGGCAGGCCCGTTCCGGTTTGCCGTCGCCACCGGCCTGCTCGGACTCCTGGTCACGGCACTGGCCGCAGGCTTCCTTTTGGCGGCCTATCTGCTGAGGCGAGGCAGGCAACGGCCGTCGGATCGGTGACGGACCCATACGATCTCGAACTGGTCCAGCCGGGAACCTCACATCTCTGGGTCGTCTCGGCATCAACGACACGTTCCTCCAACGAATTACCAACTCAATCGGCCCGAGCAGAAGCCGCAACTCCATCGCTGACCCTTGACGGCACTCATTCATTTGAAAGGGCCGTGATGATGGCAAGCGCCTCCAGGCGGTGACAGATCAGCGGAACACGAGAACCGGGATCTCGGAGTGTGTCAGCACCTTCTGGGTCTCGCTGCCGAGCACCAGTGCGGAGACCCCGCGCCGCCCGTGAGACGCCATGGCGATCAGGTCGCAGTGCCGCTTTGTGGCGACATCGATGATGGCGCTATACGGCTGCTCATCTTCGACAACGACCGGCTCGCAGGGCACGCCCAGCTCCCGCGCCAGGGTCATACCGCCGGTCAAAAGCTCATGCCCGCGCTGCCTCATCGCGGCGTCGTAGCCGGCCTCGGTCATCGACAGCTGGGCAGGTCTGAGGCTGAACACATGGAAAGGCTCGAAAACCGTCACCAGAGTGGCGCTGGCGCGGAAAGCTGCAGCTAGGCGAAGGCCGCGATCGACGGCGCGCTCGGCCAGCGGCGATCCGTCGGTCGGGATGAGAATGTGCTCGAACATGTCTGCCTCCGATCTGCGGGATTCGGCCCGCTCCGTCCGGCGGCTCCTCGGACCTGGCTGGTCTCTGTCCTCGCCGCCTCATTCCATGGCCTCGTAGAGACGGGTCTTCTGATAATCTGTCAGTTGGGCGTAGAGGGCGTCGAAGGCAGGACAGATGATCGCGAATGCCAGGAGCATTGCCTCGATCTCTCTGGGCACCACCTCCGTTTCGTCCGACGGACCGGCCCGGCAGGCCGCCCGCATCGTCTCCTGTGCCTGCTGCACAGCCACTCTGAACGCATGGAAGGATCCGCGCTGACCCTCCGTCGGCCTGACGGTTTCCTCGATCCGGGCCAGGTCCCGGGCGGCGCCGTCGCCCACCCAGTAGCCGCATGCCGCCTGATCATAAGCGTCTCGGGCGATTTCCGCGCGGACACCCGGAGCGGCGGTGGATCCGACGGCAACCGACGCGCTGCCCAGCACAGTCGTCACCGAGATAACCGCCGCCCCCAGAACTCGGACAATATGCTCGATCGACATGGAGGCTTCTCCGGCGATTTGCCCGTCCCATCTCGCAAGGACGCGCCGGGCCACTGTTCCACCCAGGCCCGACGTCTTCCTTGACCTGGATCAAGACGGCTTCGCCGCCGTCCGGCCTAGCCCGCCTGCAACAAGGCGAAGATCGACAGGCACAGCTCGGCCACGATCAGGAGAACCACATACCATTCGACGCGCAGGCTGCGCCGGGCCTGGACCAAGCCGATCAGCGTCTCACAGCTGCGCGACAGGAGGTCGAGCTTGGCGTCGAGCGCCCGGGCGCGGTCGCGAAGCTCATATTCCGCTTCGAGCCGGGCATAGAGCCGCTCAAGCTCGGGATACTCCCAGAGCAGCTCGGGCTTTTCCATCGCCTCGGCCCGGCCGACCATCTTGTGCTGGGTGAACAGCACATCGCCGATCTGGCGCAGCAAGTCCCGGTCGCGCCAGCCGATCCTGCCGTCGCGGCGCAGCGCGATCGCAAGCGGCTCGATTCGATCGAACAGCTGCGCGATGCTCGCTTCGTGGTGCGACAGGAGCGCGTTTCGAGCCAGGATCTCTGCGATCGCCCGCAGCCGATCCAGGGAAGGTTGCTGCAGGACGATGGTGCCGGCAGCATCGACCGTCTCCTCGCCCGCACGATTCACCTGGATCTGGACCACTTCGCATTCCGGCGCCGGCAGGGCTTCGCTGACCGCGGGCGCAAGGGAAACGAGAAGCGCACGCTCGGCTGGCTGCGACAGGCCGAAGGAGACGATCACGCCATAGCGGAACAGCACGACCCAACCGCCCCCGACCCGGACCGTCATCGGCAGGAGCCGCGCGGTCTCTTCCACAAGCCTGAGCGCGCGAGTGTCGAGCCGCTCGCCGAGCAGGAGCGTCCGCACCTGGATCTCACTCCCTGGATGATCGTTGGGAAGGAGTTCATCGGACGTCGCCGACGGGTCGGTTGCCATTCGAACGCCAGGGCGATCGTCCAGCAGTCCCGCCTGCGCTGTCTTCCGGCCCGGCATCTTCCCTCTCCTTCGCCATATCTGCCTTTCCGCTATACGAGGGAGGGCGGAGCCGCCTTGCGCCAGATCAAAGAGGCATAGCAGTCCCGGCACGGCGCCGCCCCGCTCATCAGGCCCCATTTGATCCCGATCAAGGAATCGCGACCGCGAAGTTCCGATGGTGGGCCATGCGGAGACGGCCGGCACCCCGCCCGCCTGTCTCCACCTCCGATCTGAGGAGTTGAGAAGATGCCTTATCGCGATGTGCTGGTACACGTCGGCAGCGACGAAACCCCCGCCCTGGCCGCTGCGATCGACTTCGCTCGCCGCCAGGAAGCCCGGCTCATCGGGCTCGCCATCCGACCGGCCGTGTGGACGGGTTACGGTCTGCACACCCTTCCCGCGTCAGCAATCGAAGCCTTGGAGCGCGCCAACGACGAGGAAATAGCGGGCGCGAAGCGGCGGTTCGAGCAGACCGTTGAGCGGTTCGGCTATACGGGTCATTCCGAATGGAGATCGAGCCGGGGCGAAATGGTCACCGTGCTCGCGGTCCATGGCCGCTATGCGGATGCGATCGTCGTCGACCAGAGCGATCCGCATTGGGAACCGTCGCTCTTGGCGCTCGCCCCCGAATTGACCCTCACGAGCGGACGGCCGGTCCTGGTCATCCCATGCACAGGAGTGACCGCGGTGCCGTGCGAGCACATCGTCGTCGCCTGGAACGCGAGCCGCGAGGTCGCACGCGCCGTCGCTGACGCGATGCCGCTGCTACAGGGGGCGCGGAAGGTCAGTGTGCTGGCCGTGACACCACCCAAGCGCGATCAGGTCCCGGGCATGGACATTGCGCGCCACCTTGCAAGCCACGGTGTTCGCGCTGATGTCGTCGTCCGCGAGGCTCCAGACCCGGACGTCCCGGCAGAGATCCTGAACTTCATCGCGGATCGCGGCGGAGACCTGCTGGTCATGGGGTGCTACGGCCATGCCCGGTTCCAGGAGATGATCTTTGGCGGCGTCACTCGGTCGCTCCTGCGCTCCATGACCGTGCCGGTGTTGATGTCGCATTGATCAGGCGGATCCGCTCCCTCATCACTTCGGGAGCGGATCCCGTCGATCGCAGGCTTCGGCCAATCTGCACAGTCCATCACTGATCCTGACGGCGGGCGCCGCCGTCCCCAAGTGCCGGAGTGCGGCGGGCAGGGTGGCCAGCTCTCCGGCCGCACGCTGCCGTGCTTCGGCTAGCGTCGGCATACCCGGCAGCCGCCGTCCGCCGCGCATGACCGGTTGCAGCAAGGATCGGCCATTCACCTGCTCGGCCTCCAGCGCGACGACGTCACCCGCGATGACGCCCTCAGCATCGTACCGTCGCCAGACCTGCTTTCGGCCGGGCCAGGTCGCCTTCCCTTCCGAGCGCTTCCGGCGAGGCGTTCCGTCATACTCCTGCAGCTTGTAGGCACAATCGAGGGCGGGGGCATCGGACGAGGTCGTCAGGCTGGTGCCGATCCCGTAGGCGTCGATCGGCACCGCCCGGGCCGTGAAGGCCGAAAGGTCGTCCTCATCCAGTCCGCCGCTGGCGAAGATCTGCACGCCGGAGAGCCCGCCGGCGTCGAGGATCGCCCGCACCCGCCGGGCATGCTCGGCGAGGTCGCCGCTGTCGATCCTGACACCGCGGACGGCAATGCCGTCCCGCGCCAAGCGCGGCGCCAACTCGACGACACGGCGCGCGCCCCGCTCTGTGTCGTAGGTGTCGATGAGAAGGACGAGGTCGCGAGGGCGCGCCCGGGCGAAATGCTCAAAGGCCAAGGCCTCGTCGTCATGGGCCTGAATGAAGGAATGCGCCATGGTGCCGAAGGCGGGAACGCCGAAGCGCTGCTCGGCGAGCAGCGTGGCGGTGCCCGTGAAGCCCGCGAGATAAGCGGCCCGCGCCGCGAGCAGCCCGGCCTCGGCGCCGTGAGCGCGGCGCAGGCCGAAATCCACCAGCCGCTTTCCAGGTGCTGCGAGCACCATGCGGGCGGCCTTGGACGCCACGATGGTCTGGAAGTGCAGCAGATTGACCAGACGAGTCTCGACCATCTGGGCTTCGGGAAGCGGTGCCGTCACGCAGATCACCGGCTCGTCTGGGAAGAAGATGGCGCCCTCAGGCATGGCGTCGACGTCGCCGGAAAACCGGAAGCCGGCGAGATAGTCGAGGAACCCGGCAGAGAACCGGTTGGTCTGCGCCAGATATCGAAGGTCGTCCTCGCCGAAGCGCAGCCCTTCGAGATAGTCGAGGACCTGCTCCAGTCCCGCGGCCATCAGGAAGCCGCGCCGGGCCGGCAGCTTGCGGACAAAGAACTCGAACACCGCCGGGGCCGTCATCTCGTGCTCGAGATAGGCGGCCATCATGGTGAATTGGTAGAGATCCAGGAGAAGCGGGCTCTCCGACGTGGCCATCGATGCCTCCCAGATCAGGCGGGACCGTGCGCGCCCGATGCACGGCCCGAAGCCTCGCACACCGAGTCCCAGGAAGGGACATGGATGCGGCGAAGCCGGCCATCCCGCCGCCGGGCGTGAAGCTCGACATCATGGCCGAGGGAGCGGCAGAAGCTGGCGTCGTGCCCCGCCGAGCGGAGCGCCTCGCGACGGGTCTCGAAGTGGCCGAAATCCTCCCGCCCGAACACCACGATCCATCCATCGCGTCTCGGTTCCACCACATAGGCCAAATGACAGGTCTGGGACAAATCGAACCTCCTTCAATCACTTCGGATGCGCCGCGTTCGCGGCGATCTCCCCGAGATTCTCACGCAGCCCGGGCTTGATCATGGGCACGCCCACGGCGGCGAAAACCTCGGCCCCGGCTCGTCGCCAATCCGCCGGTCACCCTCGAACACGCCGTATTCGTTGATCTTGAGACTTTGCTCCCGTCCCCTCAGGCGGATCGCAATGTTGTGGGCCTTCGACCCGGTGAAATAATGCAGAGCGGCGCCGAAGCTGCTCTCGGCCACGACCCTGAAATCGACCTGCAGCCCCGAGCGGAGAAGCACGGTCGCTCGCGTCGTCCCCGAGGCCCGAACCTCCGCGACCTCGAAATACTGCGTGAACCAGGGCTGCGTTGCGGTAGGCCCGGATCCGGAACTGGTTCGCGCCCGCGAGATCGAGCATGGTCGCGATGTCATCGAACCTGTCCACGATTTCGCTGTTCCGCAACGGTGCAGGGCCACCGGCGCCCTCTTTGCGACCGTAGTCTTCATCGCCAGTACAGCCCGACCAGATCCGCCTCGGCGATGGCGAGACGGCGGGCGGCCCGCTCAACGTCCCGACAACTCGGCTCGCGCGACAGCTTGAGTCGCTCGACCGGAAGCGCAAACAGGCGGAAATGATAGTGATGGGTGCCGTGCCCCCGGGGCGGGCACGGCCCGCCATAGCCGGGGCGGCCGAAATCGTTCACCGCCTGACGGACGCCGCGCACGGCGTTGACCTCGGGCAGGCCTTCCGCCAGGGCCACCTGCTCGCGCGGGATGTCGTAGACCGCCCAGTGGCGCCATGCGTGTCCGGAGGCGTCCGGATCCTCACACACGACCGCGAAGCTTCGGGTCTCGGGCGGCGCGTCACGCCAGGCCAGGGCCGGCGAGCGATTTCCTCCGTCGAGACCGCATTCGCGAGGCATCTCGGCGCCGTCGTGGAACAAGGGCGAGCTTATCTGCATAGGAACCTCCAGTGCCGGCTCGGGCCGGCGGCGAGAGGATCGACGGCGCTAGTGGAAGCGCGTCGAGTCTCGATCGCATGCACCCACCCCGGCGCGCCACGGCGGATGCGCCGCCGTCGGGCGGGAGTTCGTGCCGCGCTCCCGGACAGTCCGGCGAGATTCCGCCATGCCGTGTTGCTAAAGATATCGGGGGCCGGCGGCCACCACTTTGATCCAGGTCAAGCCAATGCTCTTCGACGGCTGGCCCGACACTGGAGCCATCGGACTCAGGCGGGCAACCAGGAGCCCGATGCGCGCCGGCTTCCCAGAATCGTCCGGATCGCATCGGCGACGAGGCCGCCGGTTTCGATGCATTCGAGCTTCGATCCCGCCGGCCGGCCGCATCGCGGCTCGACCGTATCGGTGATCACGATGCGGTCGAACGCCGGATCCGAGAGCAGTGCCGCCGCCCCCTCCCCGATCAGGAGGCCGTGCGTCACGGCGACGAAGACCGCCGAAGCGCCACCCGCTCGGCAGCGCTCGGCGGCCCGGCGAAGCGTCCCGCCGGTGCTCACCAGATCATCGATCACGATCACGGTACGGCCCGCGACGTCGCCGATAAAGAGGTCGCCCGCGACCACGCCGCCGCCCCGATGTTTCTCCTGGACGGCGAAACCCGGTTCCCGGCCCAGCGCTCGGGCCAGGCCACGGCGGAACTGCTCGGCGCGCTTGGTCCCGCCGATATCCGGTGATACCACCACGACCGGCGCGTCGCCCACAAGCGGGACGAAATGGTCGACGAAGAGCGGCCAGGCTTCGAGATGCATGGTTGGACGGCGGAACGCGTTTTGGAATGCTGCGATGTTGTGCACGTCGAGCGTGACCACGACATCGGCCCCGCATGCCTCCAACATCTGGGCCACATAGCGCGTCGTGGTCGGATCCTGAGATTGAGTCTTCCGGTCCTTGCGGGCGTAGCAGAGATAGGGGGCTACGACGGTCGTCTGGGCGGCGCCGGCGTCCTGGATCGCGCCGACGAAGAACAGGAGCCGGCACAGCTTGTCGTTGACGCTCTGCCCGGCGTCGCCATGAAGTGACTGGATGACGAACACCGAGCGGCCATGGACGTCGGCCAGCGGGCGCGTCTTGTGTTCGCCGTCTTCGAAGCCGCGCTCCTCATGCAACGTTAGCGGAACCCCGAGCCGATGCGCGACGCGCTCGCCATAGGAACGGGTTTCCGAGAGCGCGAACAGGACCGGGGTGTCTTCAGCAGCCATGGCAGCCTCCCTGGGATCAGAGCGCCGCAGACGAGCTCGGCCGACGGCCCGACGGCACAGTCAGCTCCGCCGCCGCCCGATCGGCCAGGCGAAGATATTCGGCAGCCTGTCGCGGCCATCGCTCGGGAGCGCGGATCGGCTCCTCCATCAGGTGACGGACCGCGATACGGGCGCGCACCAGCGCCCTCAGGCCCCGGTAGAAGGCGCACAGACCGGCGGGCGGGAAAACCCCCGCCGCCTTGCCGTAGGCCTCGAGGAGCACCGGGCCGATCCAGGCCCCCCCGAGCCGCTCGCACTCCATCCCGAGCGCGGCTAGCTCGTCGACTGGATCCCTCCGGCGTAGGGCGTCAGAGAACTCCAGGCAATCGATGATCCGGAGCGGAGGCCCGAGAAAGACATGCTCGGGCCGTAGATCGCCATGGCCATCGACGAGACGATCACGCCCCGGCATATCGGAGCGATATTCGAGAAAGGCGAGAAGACGCGCCGTGACCCTGCGGACGGCCTGCTCGAAGCATCCGTCGCAGGCGACCGCGAGATCCAGCAGGGACGTGTTGATCTCGTGGCGAAGACCGACCGGCGACACCGGCCCTAGGGGAGGCTGCGACGTCAGGAACCCGGCGAGGCCGCGGGCGAGCCGCGCTACATCCTCAGATGCGACCAGCCCCCGCTTCAGGCGGATCTCGAGGCAGTCGTCCTCTGCAAGGCGGCGCATCCGGACGAGCCTGTCGACCACCCGTCCGGAGCCGAACAGGCGAAGTCGGCCGTCCTCTGTCGCCATGAGGTCCACGACGCCGAGATAGACATCGGGCGCCAGCCTGCGGTTGAGATAGACCTCGCGTTCGCAGTTCCTGGTCCGGCCGGCCAGGCTGGTGAAGTCCATGTCTTCGGTCCTCAGCGGCTTCTTGAGCTTGTAGGCGAAGCCGTCGGTGAGAAAGACCCACGAGAAGTGGGTCTCCACGGCCGTGACGGCCGCCGTGAACTCGGGATAGGCGGCCGGATCGCTCAAGGCCGTGACTTTTTCGGCCAGGAGGACGCTTCCCGTGTCCATGTCTCCGGCTGAGGCCATCATTCCGTGCTCCCGCAGCTGCCGGCTTCGACGGATCCACTTCGCGGCGGAAACGTCGTGGCCACAGTATCGGTCTCCGCCATGGCCCGGTTTGATCCAGGTCAAAGCCCGTTGGCACCGTGCGGCCTAGCCTGTTGCCATTGCATGTGCGGAGGAAGCCCATGGATCCGGACAAGAGCCTGCAGCGCCTGGTCCTCGAGGAGCTCGACTACGAGCCGAGCATCGACGCGGCGGAGATCGGTGTCGCGGTCAGGGACGGCATCGTCACGCTTTCGGGCCGCGTCTCGAACTACGCCCAGAAGCTCGCCGCTGCCGCGGCGGCCCAGAGGGTGGAAGGCGTCAAGGCCGTGGTGCAGGAGATCGCAGTCCGCCTGTCGGGCGACGAAAAGATCTCCGACGAGGAGATCGGGAAACGCGCGGTCGCCGCCCTCGAGTGGCACAGCACCCTCCCCACCGGCCGGGTTCGCGTCACCGTCGAGCACGGCGTGGTCCGCCTCACCGGCGATCTCGACTGGCAATGCCACAAGCGCGAGGCAGAGCACGCCGTTGAGGCGCTGAAGGGGGTGCTCGCCGTCATCAATGCCATCCGGGTCAATCCGGCGCACCGCATGGCGTCGGTTGCAGAAGTCCGCCAAGAGATCGAATCGGCTCTGAAGCGCAGCGCCGATCTCGATGCATCCAACATCGTGGTCGCTGCCTCGGACGGCAAGATCTCCTTGTCGGGCAGGGTCCGTGCCGGGTTCGAGCGCAATTCCGCCGAGATCGCCGCCTGGTCGGTGCCCGGCGTGATCGACGTCGAGAACCGGATCGAAATCCAGCCCTGACCGCCGTGACGCCGCTGCTGCAAGGAGCAGGCCCCCCATGATCCCCGAACGCTTCGCATCGCTGGTGCCGCGGCTGCGCCGGTACGCCCACAATCTCACCGGATCGGTCGGACGCGGCGATGCGCTCGTCCAGGCCTGCCTGGACGTCGCCGCCACTGATGCCGAACGGTTCGGCGTCGATCCGCATCCGAGGATGCTGTCCCTTCTCAATGAGTTTTGGGCCGCCGCCGAAGCCGTCGCCGGCGACGGCGGAGAGAGCAAGCCCGGCCAGGCCGTCCGCCACGGCATCGCCATGCTGCCCGCGGCCGAGCGACAGGTCCTGCTTCTGACACTGCTCGAGGGCTTCTCGCTCGCGGAGACCGCGCGATCACTCGCCTTGAGCCGCGACGAAGCGGTCGAGCTCTTCGACCGCGGACGCGCGGCCATCGCGCGGCAGGACCGCGCCGGTCCGAGTGCCAAGGCGCCTGTGCTCCTCCCCATCGGCGGTGACACGCCAAGGGCTGCGCCGTATCGACCTTCCGACCATAGCATCGGCTGGCCCTTCGCCGCGACGGTGGCGCCGATGGAGATGGCGGGGCCGCTGACGCCGGATGCCACGAACTATCCCGCAGCCTTCGGATGGCCGGCGGGGCCGGCCATGGGTGTCACGGCTCATGCCGGCCGGAATGTCGAGCCTGATCCGGCGCCGCGTCGTGATCTCCTCGGTTGAGCCGGCGGACAGGACAGACCGATGACGTCGACTGGCGGGATGGTCGTCATTCCCTGTCCGCAGTGCGACAGTCTCAACAGACTGCCGACGGACCGTCGGGGCGAGCGCAGCCGTTGCGGCCGCTGCCGAAGCCCGCTCTTCACCGGCACCCCGATCGTCCTCGACGAGGCCCGTTTCGGCCGGCATGCCGGCTCGTCGGATTTACCGCTGCTGGTCGACTTCTGGGCTCCGTGGTGCGGGCCCTGCCGCGCCGTGGCACCGGCCTTTGCCGCACTGGCGCGAGAACTGGAGCCGCGCCTTCGCCTCGGCAAGGTCGATGTCGACGCGCAGCCGCGGCTAGCAGCGCAGCACGGCATTCAGGCCGTCCCGACGCTCGTGCTGTTCCATGCTGGCCGCGAGCACGCACGGCATGCGGGCGGCCTGTCGGGAAACGCTCTGCGGCAGTGGGCCGCGCAGCATCTGCCGAACCGTTGAGATCGGTGCTCCAGCTGGAATAGGGCGCGCCGACTCGTTCGTGCCGCGCCCTATTCAAAGACGTCCTCCGAAACTTGATCTGCGTCAACGGCAGCCGCTCGATCCGAGGGCAGGATTTGTCGGTCTCGGCTTGGCGGACCCGACCCATCGGCCAAGTCGCGAAAGGTCCATCCTCCGGAGGCGCCCATGCACGGCCACGCGCATCGTCCCGCTGCCCGCAGCGATCCGGCACCCGAGGTCCGGCGTCGGAACAACCGGCCTCAGGCGTCACTCCCGCTTCCGTACACCTTGCACCGCCTTCGGCGGCTGGGATTGTCGCCGAGCATCGTCGGGCCAGACCGGATGGAGTTGCGCGGCTGCTTCTCCGATCGGCTCGAGCTTCGGGTGATGGCTCGGCCGCCCGGACCGGACGACGCCACCGCGCCGCTGGTCTTCGATATTCATGGCCGCTGGCGCGCGCCGCGTCGCCTGGGTCTCAGACCTTGCGGCTCTGAGGAATGGCTGGGGCTCGACAGCCTCGGCGCCATTGCATTCCTGCGGGGCCTGCGGAACGATGCGATCGCCGAAACGCAAGGCGTTGCCGCCGTCACCGACGGCTTCGACCATCGCGGCCATCGCGTGATCAATCCGTTCCGCGATCGCTTCGGCAATGAGACGAGCCCGGATTGCGAGTATGGCGACGCCTATCGCCGGTGGCGGGATCGCGCTCTGGATCCATGGGCAATCCCATGACGGAATCGCCAGAAACTCTGGTCGAGCATCCGCTGTCATCGTCACCCGTCCGGGATGCCGCCCAATTGGGGAGCCGGGCTGAGTCTATACTTGCGGCGGCAGGCCTTCCCCCGATCGCGAACAAGGTCCACCCGATTGAGGACGGAAACGTATCCGTCGACAATGCTTTCGCTACCATCCTGCGGTGCGATCTTGAGCGGGTTCTCGCCAGCTGTCCGCTGGCCGAAAGCGGCGAGGATCCGGAGGGGGTCCATCAACTACGCGTCGCGCTGCGACGGCTCCGCGGATCCCTGGCGCTCCTCGGCAGCCTCGCACTTTCGGATGAGATTGACGCGTTCCGCGGCGAGGCGAAGGGGCTGGCGTCGGGTCTCGGCGATGCCAGGGCCTGGGACGTGTTCCTGTCCGAGACGCTCACGGAGGTCGAGCAGGGCTGTCCGGGAGTGAAGGGTTTCAAGGAGCTCAGGGACATCGCCGAGGCGTGCCGGGCGCGATCCTATGACCGCGTCCGGAAGCTGCTCGTCAACCGCAGATGCAGGCGATTCCGACTGGAACTCGCGTCGTGGATCGCTCAGCTCGGGTGGCGTGACGGCGCGGATCAAGAACGATCGGCGGCGCTTTCCACTCCAGTTGGAGCCTTCGCACGCGCGGCTCTGACGCGGCAGCACGCGAGAGTTCTGCGGCGTGGACGTCACTTCGCCCGCTTGTCACCGGAGGAACGCCATCGGCTTCGTCTCGCGGCCAAGAGGCTTCGCTATGCCGCGGATCTCCTCTTGCCGGCTCTCGACCGCCACAAGGCGGCTGAGCGCTATGTGCGCAGCCTGACGCGCCTTCAGGATGCGCTGGGCCGAGACAGCGACATCAGCGCCACAGCCAGGCTGCTCACGCCGCTTTCGAACGACCCTCTCGCGGTAACGCCACGTCAGGCCATCGGTGCCGTCCTTGGCTGGCTGGCCCGCTGCCGACCCGATGTCGATCGGGAGATGAGGTCGGCGTGGCGGAGGTTCCGTACGGAAGCAATACCCGGATCACGCCGGTAACGGCCCGATGCAGGGGCGCCTGCGAAGGGACCATGGCGAACCGGCATACCGGGCCTGAAACCGTGCGCGGAGGCCGGCCATGCCGTATCCCTCCATCGATGATCTTCCATGGCCCGTTCGCTCTCGCCTGCCGCAGCATGCGCAGGAGATCTATCGCGGGGCTTTCAACAGCGCCTGGTCAGAATATGCCGCCCGGGGTGCTGAACAACGCGAGCGGAGCGCCCACCGGGTCGCCTGGGCGGCGGTCAAGCGCCTCTACCGCAAGGAGGGTGACCTCTGGGTGGCCCGGCAGCGCTGATGCAGCTGGGCGGACGAGCCCATCCCGTCATTGACGATGGCCAGGCCCAGAAGCGCTGCCCCATGGTGTGCGAGGGCCTGAAACGCCACCTTGTTTGACCCAAGTCAAAGGCAGCCGACCCTCATCGCCTCATTGTATGTCAATGACCGGCTCGTCCGGTCCGGCTATCAGCTCTGGAGGAGGACGTCATGAACGACCTGGACCTGCGGCAGCGCGTGATCGACGAGCTCGAGTTCGAGCCGAGCGTGGATGCCGCCAACATCGGTGTCGCTGCCGAGAACGGGATCATCACTCTGACCGGCCATGTAGCCAGCTACGCCGAGAAGTTCGCGGCCGAGCGGGTCGCCCAGCGAGTCAAGGGCGTGCGTGGTATCGCCCAAGAGATCGAGGTGCGCACCCCGGTCGGAAAGAAGAAGGCCGACGACGAGATCGCGGCTCAGGCGGTCAATATTATCACCTGGGACACGACGATCCCGAATGAGGTGGTGAAGGTGAAGGTCCAGTCGGGCTGGATCACGCTCACCGGCAAGGTCGACTGGCAGTTTCAGAAGGTGGCGGCCGAGCAGGCAGTGCGGAAGCTGTCGGGCGTCGTCGGCGTGACCAACCTGATTGAGATCGAGGCGCGGGTCCGGGCGTCCGACGTGAAGAGCCGGATCGAGAACGCCCTGAAGCGGAGCGCCGAGATCGAGGCCGGCGGGATCCGGGTCCATGTTGTCAGCGACAGCAAGGTCGTGCTCGACGGCCGGGTGCACAGCTGGCACGAGCGCGATGCGGCGGAACGTGCTGCCTGGTCGGTGCAAGGCGTCACAGAAGTCGATGACCATCTCGCCATCGGCTGAACAGCCGGGGCCAATACCGCCGGATCGTGCCGGTCACTCCAAACATCCGGCACGATCCTGACCAATCCATCCGGGCGGTGTGGAGCCACCGCGTCCGGCTGGATCATGGAGGGTCGCATGCCCTACAAGGACATCCTGGTGTTCCTCGACGCAACGAGCGACACCCCGGGCCGCCTGGACCTGGCGATCACCCTCGCCCGGCAGCATGGCGCCCGAGTGATCGGCGTCGACGTCAGCACGCCCGCGGCCTTCGAGGGCCGATGGAAGGACCAGGCGACCGGCCTGCAGGATCTGTTCCTGTCCCGGCTGGACCATGCCCGTCTCAACGGTGAATTCCGCGTCGCGGACCACTCCACCGGCAACTGCAAGGCGCTGTACGCGCATTTCGCCGACCTGGTCATCGCCACCCAGCGGCATGAATCGAACGCCGGGCTCGTCCTGCCGGCCGTGCCTGAGGAGGTCCTTCTCTCCGCCGGGGTGCCCGTCCTGATCCTGCCCCCCGAGTGGCGGCCGAAACCGGTGGGCCGGAGCATCGTCCTCGCCTGGATCCCCAGCCGCGAGGCGACACGTGCCGCGCACGACGCGCTGCCCCTTCTGGCACGAGCCGAAAAGGTGACGCTGTTCGAGTTCGCGCCGCCCGCCGACCGGTTGGACTCAGCCCCCCACCTCATGGCCGACCATCTCTGGCAGCACGGCGTCGAGGCGGAACTCTTCACCTGGCCCGACATGGGCGACAGCTCGCCGGTCGACGCGCTGTTCTCATGCCTCGACCGGCAGGAGGCCGATCTCATCGTCGCCGGCGCCTATGGCCATTCCCGGTTGCTCGAGGGCCTGTTCGGCGGCGTTAGCGCGGATTTGATCCGCAACGTCTCGATGCCGCTCCTGATGTCGCACTAGCTTGGCATTCAGGACTGGCGACGGGCTCGATAACGCCGGAGGCTTCGACAGTGCCGCAATCGTCAATATACTGCGGCGACCGGTGTCGAGACCGATATGCAGCCCATTAACAGCACCCTGCTCCGACGATTGGAACGGCGGCTTGGCGCCGTGCATGCGCGACAGCGCATCGGCATCGAACAGGACCACGAGGCGCAGGTCTTCGGCCAAGGCCTCAATTTCTTTCACATCGAGAACTGGTACTCGATCCATTCACTCATCAGGAGTGCCCTTTGGCTGTCCGGCCTTTACGCTCGGGGGCGCAGGAACGCAGCGCAAGTGCAGCTTCGGAATATTCGGATCGCGTCGCCCCGGGTGCCTCCGGCTTTCGACGGCTTCACCATCCTGCAGATCAGCGACCCTCATGTGGACATGAATCGCCCCGCGATGGATCGCGTCGTCGATCTCCTGCGGGATCTCCGCTACGACATCGCCGTCCTGACGGGCGACTATCGTGCCGCGACCTTTGGGGACTTCGATGCGGCCCTCGACGGCATGACGCTGTTGCGGGCGCATCTGCGCGGGCCGGTCTACGGCGTCCTCGGCAACCACGACACCATCCGAATGCTCCCAGGACTCGAGGACATGGGCATCCGGATGCTCCTGAACGAAGCGGAGACCATCGCCCGGCGAGGAGACAGCATTCATCTGTGCGGCATCGACGATGCACACTTCTTCAGGGTCGACAATATCGAAAAGGCCGTCGAGAGCGTTCCCCCCGACCAGTACTCGATCCTGCTGTCGCACACGCCGGAGATCTATCGCCAGGCGGCCCATGCCGGCTTCGATCTGCTTCTTGCCGGGCACACCCATGGCGGCCAGATCTGCTTTCCCGGATCGATTCCGATCACGCTCGATTCCGTGCTGCCACGGGCCTTCGGCTCCGGACTCTGGAGCTATGGACGCTTGGCCGGCTATACCTCCACCGGCGCCGGCTCCAGCATTGTCGCCGTAAGATTCAACTGCCCGCCGGAAATCACCCTGCACCGGCTTGAGCACGGTCCTGCTCAGTAGGGGCGGTCGCGCAGCCCCAACCGGTAGAGAAGGTGCGACACAACCAGTTCACCCGCCCAGAACAGACCGGTGGCAAGCAGGATCTCCGCAAAATCGAGTCCGAGGAGCGACCGGCACACGACCAGGGGAATGAGCGATTCCGGCACCTGGTCAAGCCCAGGGGCCTCGTCACTGGACCGGAGGCCGAAGCGCCGCTTGACGAAACTCGACAGAAGATCGCCGGCCATCGCCGCCATGCCGACAAGCCCACCCGTCGTCCAGTCGAGTCCGAGCGGCACAGCCACGACGGCGGCGGCCAGCGTGCCCAAGAGGATGCCACGGATCGTCTTCGCGGGCCCGAGCAGCGGCCGGCCGTCGACGAAGCGCGCGCCGAAGTCCAGCGGCCAGGCGCACCGCCGGCCGAAGATGCTCTTGGCGATGACGGGCGCGCCATTTGCCGCCGCGAGAAGGGCCAGGGCCCGCAAGATCAGCCAGATCTCCATCAGGATCCAGGACCGGACTCAAGGAGATGAGGGCGCCGGCGCGTCACCCGCATTCGCGCGCTGCGGCCCTGAGGCATGCCGCCTTTTGCGATCTCAGGGTCGAGCTGCATTTCACCTCCGGCAGCGGTGCAGGTCCATCTCGGCTCGCCGCCAGTGCTCGTCGGCACGCCCTTCCGGCCGGCCCTCTCGTTCCCAGATCTCGTAGGCGTGCCGGCGGATCTCGTCGTCCTCGGCTGGACGCCGTCCCGGACGTCCCGCGTGATCGAGCTCTGGAACGGGGATGGTCGAAGTACCGAGGCCCACTGTCCTCGCACCGGGACGGGCCAGTCTCCGCCGCAGCCTCGCGAATGCCTTCATCTGCCTCCTCCACCCTCTCGAGTGTCGTTGTGGCCGGACGGGACCGAAGCGTCGACGCAGGAATCGCCCAGTCGATCATCGAACGATGATGCAGGTGCATGGCGCGAGATGGGCCACCTTGTGGCTCACGCTTCCCAGCAGCAGGCCCTGCAGATCTCCCAGGCCGCGGCTGCCGATCACGATGATCTCCGCGCGGCGGTCCCTCGCCGCCTCGACGATCCGTCCAGCCGGATCTCCCTCTCCAACCATGGCCTCGACGCTCAGCACACCTCTCTCCCGGGCAAACCGTGCGCCCTGCTCGGCGATGCGCTCGGCCGCGCCACGGAGCATGTCGGCTTCGGTGACACGGATATGCTCGACGCGCTCGAACCCCGCTAGGCCCGGCGACACCATACTGCTGCCATGGGTCCGCTGGATATGCATCACCAAAAGCGTGCCGGCCCTGTCGCGGGCGAGATCCGCCGCGAATTCGAGAGCCTTCTGCGCGGACCGCGACCCGTCGATCGCGCACAGGATCAGAGGCTTGTCCATGGTCTTCGGCCTTTCATGGATCAATGGTTTCATTTCATGACCGGCCGGCGGAGAACGGCTTTGATCCAGATCAATCGGAGGCGAGTTCTCGGGAACCACCGCATCGCCTGGCGGCATCCAGTCACGGCTCGACGTCACCTCTCTCGGGGCCGATCCTCTGCCGGACCGGGGACATCGATCCATGTCACCTGCTCCCCCCGAACAATCTGAAGGGCGTCATCGAGCCTGCCGATCGCGGCGGGGCGGCCCGTGCCGAGCGCGAACTCCTTCGCGGCCGCGATCTTCGGCCCCATCGATCCGGCGGGAAAGTCCTCGGCGGCGAGGTCGGAAGGGGTCGCCCGCCGGATCGCGCGCGCCGCCGGCGTGCCGTATCCCAGATTGACGGCATCGACATCGGTCAGCATCAGCAGCAGCTCCGCTTTCAGCTGGCGCGCCAGCAGAGCGCTGGCGAAGTCCTTGTCGACAACGGCCCCGACCCCCGCCAGGCTGCCGTCCGGCCGCTCGATGACCGGTATTCCGCCCCCGCCGGCGCAGATTACCGCTACCTCCCGGTCCACGAGCAGGGCGATCACCCGGGCCTCCAGGAGCTCGATTGGCGCGGGCGACGGCACCACCCGGCGCCAAGCCGTGCCGTCCCGGGCGATCCGCCACCCCCGGGCCGCCGATATGCGGCGCGCCGTGGCTTCGTCGTAGATCGGGCCGATCGGCTTGGTCGGCCGGCTGAAAGCGGGATCCTTCGGATCGACGCGTGTCTGGGTCAGGAGGGTCGCGATGGCCTTCCCCTGCAGGAGGTTCGAGAGCTCCTGCTCGATCAGATAACCGATCATGCCCTCGCTCTCCGCCCCCAGGACGGGATTGTCACGTTCGCGGCCTTGCGTGGCGCCCGTGAGGAGCGTAGCGGTCGTCATGACACCGCCTGACTATGCCGGTTGCCGCTTTCCATCCGACGTGATCCAGCGCGCCGTCTGAATGAATCTCCGCTTCACCCTGAGCTACCGCGACCTAGAGGACCTGCTCGCCGAGCGCGGCATCGAGGTGTCGTGCGAGACGATCCGTCGATGAGTGAGCGCGTTCGGGCCGATGATCGCCCGGCGCCTTCGGGCGCAGCGGCCGGTGCCGCACCGGCGATGGCACCTCGACGAGATGTTCGTCCGGATCGGCGGCAAGCAGATGTATCTCTGGCGCGCCGTCGATGCCGAGGCTGAGGTGCTCGAGGTGTTGGTTCAGGCCAGGCGGGACGCGGCTGCCGCCCGTAGGCTGATGCGCAAGCTCCTCCGGAAGCAGGGCATCGCTCCAACCGCCTGGGTCACCGACAAGTGTCCGGCCTGCGGCGCGGCGCTTCGTGATCTCCGGCTCGACGGCATCCCCCATCTTCGAGCCAAGCGGCTGAACAACCGGGCCGAGAGCTCGCACGTCCCGGTCCGGCGACGGGAGCGCAAGCTGCAACGGTTCAAATCGGCGGCCTCGGCGCAGCGATTCCTGTCGATGCACGCCGCGACCTACAACACCTTCAACGTCTGCCGCCATCTCACCATCGCCCGCACGTACCGCCGCTTTCGCGCCGAAGCGTTCGCGGCATGGCGGGATGCGGCTGGCGTCGCGGCCTGAGCTTGGCGGACGCTCGTCTCAGAGCGGCCACGCTCGACAACGTGACAACGCCGTCAGAAGTGTGTTTGACATAGATCAAGGCGAAATGCCTCAGCAGATATATATAGTTTTTACACTTATCCGACAGCCGCTGGGCAATTTGAGGCGATGGAGGGCACCCCCAAAGCAAGGCGGCAGCGAGCTGACATCCACCCTTACGCTCGGAAAGCGGGAGCACCTGGCGCTCATAGTCATATGCCACAGGGAACCGAATTCCCCCAGCCCCGTCGCCCCCACTCCTGGGAGCGCAGCTATCCCGCCAATCTGAGGTGGGACACGCCGCTGGAGCCGGGACGCCTAGATGCGTTGCTCGACACCGCAGCCGCCCGCCATCCCAACGACATCTGCGTCGATTTTCTGGGGCAGCAGATCACATACGCGGAGGTCGCGCGGAGGGTAAAGCTTGTCTCGAACGGGCTGCGGCGGATCGGAGTGGGGGTGGGCACCAGGGTCGCCTTGCTGCTACCCAATTCCCCGCAATTCGTCATCACCTTCTTCGCTGTACTCAAGGCTGGCGGAACGATCGTTAACTGCAATCCAATGATTGGGACAGGACAGTTCATCCGGCAAATGGTGGACTCTCGCGCAGAGATCGTTGTCACGCTCGATCTTGCGCCGCTGTATGAAAAGGCAGCGCGAGCGCTGCACGAAGCAAGCGTAAAGCGTCTCGTGGTCGTCTCTTTGGACTATGAACTGCCTGCACTGAAACGCGCTCAGTTCCGTCTCTGGAATTGGCGTAATCTTGTTTCGACTCCGATCGACAACAGCCACATCCGATTCCAGGATCTCCTTGACGCCGACGAACCGGAAGAGACTACTCCCGTAGATTCCCAGAGCGTCGCTGTTCTTCAGTATACTGGCGGCACAACCGGCACCCCCAAAGCCGTCATGCTATCTCACAGAAATCTCCTTGTTAATTGTGAACAAATAAAACTATGGCTGACGAGAAGCATCTTGGGCCCGCAAAGGATCATTGCTGTACTGCCGTTCGCCCATTGCTTCGGAATGACCGCAATCATGAATCTGGCCATATCGATAGGTGGCGAGATGGTGCTGTTACCGCGCTTCAAGATCCGAGAGTTTCTCAGCGCATTAGAGCGGCGTCGCGTAACGATGATTGTCGGCGTACCTGCCTTGTTCCGCGCAATGAACGAGTACTCCAAGCTCTCTCGGTATGATTTGTCCTCTCTGAAGCTAGGGGTCTCCGGCGGAGACGCTTTGCCCATTGCGGTGCAACGGAAGTTCGAGAAGTCGATCGGCTGCCCCCTGGCAGAAGGCTATGGGCTCTCTGAATGCAGCCCCGTGGTCACCTGTGGCAATCCGCTGGAAGGCGCGGCGAAGCCCGGGTCGTGCGGCTTGCCGCTGCCGGGAACGCTGGTCGAGATCATCTCGACCAAGGACGGGGTCACTGCCCTCCCTCCCAACACGCTCGGAGAGATCTGCGTCACTGGCCCCCAGGTCATGCTTGGCTACTGGAATCAGCCGGATGCGACGACGGCTACCCTCCTGGGCGATCGCCTCCACACCGGCGATGTGGGTCGCATGGACGAGGATGGCTATCTCTACTTTAGCGATCGTCTCAAGGACGTGATCGTTGTGAGTGGTTACAAGGTCTATCCGAGGGCCGTGGAGGAGATCCTGCTGACCCATTCAGCCGTGTCAGAAGCTGCTGTCATCGGTGTCGCCGATGAAGCACGGGGACACGTTGCGAAGGCGTTCGTCGTCCTTCGTCGCGGGGCGGATGTCACCGCCGAAGCTCTGAGAAGGCACCTTGCCGGGCAGTTGCCCCCCATGTCCGTGCCGCGCGAGATCATCTTTCGGGAAGATCTCCCGAAGTCACCTATGGGAAAAATCCTCAAGGCAGAACTTGAATCTAGATAGACTCTCGACAATATTAGAATATTCCGACATTCTATCTACATTTTCTTCTGATATAAAGAACATACCTGCAGCACCTCTCGACAAGACCTGGCAAAGAGCGCCTCGATGAAGGCGATTGCAGCGTCGCGATTGTGAATCGGCGCCAGGTCGTCACCCCTC
>NZ_JASATH010000119.1:0-25209 GCF_038440215.1 Inquilinus sp. OTU3971
ATGCGACTTGCCGGAGCCGCGGCCGCCGAACGCGCCCTTGTAGCGCGACGGCTCCAGCAGCGGCTCGAAGGCGGGGGGCAGGCCGGGCGGGGGCAGGGCGGCCGGCGGCTCGTCCAGGTCGCGGAACTCCCGATAGGCCTGGTCCAGCCCCAGCCGGCCGGCCGCGGCGTGGCCGGTGGCGGCGCCCGGGGACAGCCGGGCCTCGGTCGCGCCGGTCAGCCGGCGCATCGGCTCCGGCAGGGGCTCCCCCCGTCGCCGCCGCCCGGCCGCTGTCTCGAAGCACAGGATCAGGGTTTCGGGCCTGTTCGGCATCTCACGGGCCCGCCTCCTGGCGCCGCCGCGATCGAAGCCGGCGAAGAGGGCCGCCGCCCCGGCGTCGCCGTGAAGCTGCCCGGCGACATCGCTCCAGCCCAGCCTGCTCCTGGTCGCATTCCTCCGCATCCCGGCCTCGCATGAAAAAGCCCGCCGCGGCGGGGCCGGGCGGGCGCAACTCTTCGACTCTGCCTGAATGATGCGACGTGACGCAGCCTCGCGTCAAGAACAAATAAAGAACATTCGATCGGGCGATCCAGCCGGCGCGGCCTGTGCCGGCATCGGGCGGAGTCTGTTAACACATTGTACTCTTGTATTAATCTGCGATCATGTTCATGCTACGTTCTATGGACAAGGCGCAGACCGCTCCGAGCTCGGAAGCCCCGTCCGCTTCGGCGGAAGCGGGGGAGTCGGATCTGCACGTGCTGGCGGAGCTGGTCGAGATCCAGATGTCGATCGCCCGGGCGACGCAGCAGGAGGCGCTGCAGGCGCCGCAGCCCGGCGCCGACTACTGCCAGCGGATCGCCACCGTCGCGCGCTCGGTGCGGCTGACCCTGCTGCTCAAGGACAAGCTGTCGCGCCAGGTCGTCGAGCGGCGCAAGGCCGCGGCGCAGCGCGAGGCGGCCCAGGAGGACTTTCACGATCTGCGGGTGAAGCTGGCGATGCTGGCGGCCGCTTACGAGGTGTCGAAGGACAATGAGGAGATCGCTCGCCGCGTCGCCGAGATGCGCGAGCGGCTGGAGCGGCCGGAGGTGGTGGAGCTGATCGAAGCCAGCCGGGCCCCGGTCGCGGTGGCGGCCTTGTGCCGGCGCTGGGGCTTGCCGGTGCGGGTGGAGCGCTGGCTCGAGATGGCCGACGAGGCCATGGAGCAGCTGGGCTTCCTGCCGAACGACGACGATCCGCCTGCGGACCCGCCCAAGCCTCGCCCGGCCTCCGGCCGCAGGCCCAAGAAGCCGGATACCGGGTGAGTCGCCGCGCGTCGCAGCTCACCCGTCGGCCCACTTTCAGCACCAACGAACGCAGCCTTCCACACTCCCCCTCCCCTTGCGGGAGGGGGTTGGGGGAGGGGTCTGCGCGCGTCCGCGCGCCAATGCGCAGAGGACAGGCCTTGCCATCACATCATGGCCGGATCGTAAGAGTTCAGGTCGGTTCCGACGGCGAAACCCCCTCCCCCTGGCCCCCTCCCGCGAGGGGAGGGGGAGAGTAGAGGGGATGGATCGGCTCGAACGGCGGTATCCTGAAACGGTGCCGCCCCGCGGGCGAGGCCGGAGGCGCTTGCGCCTCCGGTCGCGGCACGAACGCCCGCGCGTAACAGTCCGAAACAAACTGTGATTTTTTCTGGCGCGCCGAGGGGTCTAGGGTGCCTTCGTCCCGAAAGGGAAGCTTTGTCAGCGCTTTGTGCTGCGAAGTGCATGTTAAGCGAAGCGAAGGACACCCATCGTGGCTCATCTCTCGGCGGAATCGGGTGCGGCAACGCAGAAGACGCTGAAGACCGCGATCAAATGCACCGGCGTCGGCCTGCATGGCGGCCAGGACGTCACCATGGTGCTGCGCCCCGGTGAGATCAACACCGGCATCGTCTTCGTGCGCACCGACGTCCCCCAGGGCCGGCGCAGCATCAGCGCGCGCTGGGACAAGGTGGCCGACACCCGGCTGTGCACCGTCATCAGCAACGCCCAGGGCATCAGCGTCGGCACCATCGAGCATCTGATGGCGGCGCTGCGCGGCTGTGGCGTCGACAATGCGGTGGTCGAGCTGACCGGCCCGGAAGTGCCGATCATGGACGGCAGCGCCGCCCCCTTCGTGTTCCTGATCGAATGCGCCGGGCTGGTCAGCCAGCCGGCGCTGCGCCGCAGCATCCGCGTGCTGCGCCCGGTCGAGGTCACGGCCGAGGACCGCTGGGCCCGGCTGACGCCGTCGGCCAGCACCACCTTCAGCTTCGAGATCGACTTCCAGAGCCGCGCCATCGCGCATCAGGAAGGCCTGATCCGGCTGTCGAACGGCAACTTCAAGACCGAGATCGCCCGTGCCCGCACCTTCGGTTTCGCCCAGGAAGTCGAGGCGCTGCGCCGCCACGGCCTCGCCCTCGGCGGGTCGCTGGAGAATGCGATCGTGGTCAGCGGCGACCGGGTGATGAACGCCGAGGGCCTGCGCTACGAGGACGAGTTCGTGCGCCACAAGATCCTCGATTCGATCGGCGACCTGTACCTTGCCGGCGCTCCGATCCTCGGCCATTTCCACGGCTACAAGGCCGGCCACGCGCTGAACAACCAGCTGCTGCGGGCGCTGTTCGCCGACGACACAGCCTGGTGCTACGACACCAGCTTCGGCGCCGAGACCGCGGCGGAGTCCTGGGCTCGGTCCGCGCCGGCCGCCGCTGCGCTGCCCACCGCCAACGCCGCCTGATCCCGTTCCGCTTGCCGCCGTCGTCCCTCTTCGCTATGGCGCCCTGCGGGATTCCGGGCATGCTGTCGTTGCGCGTGCTCGGAATCCCGCAAACGCTTGAGGCCGCAGGTTTGCCTGCGGGCAAACCTGCGGGGGACGACGTGTGTCTGCCCGCGGGAAGGCGTCTCGCCATTCGCGTTCGGGGTGGGTATATAGGGGCCCGGACAGAACCGAAGGCGATGATCGAGTGAACAAGCGTCTGCAGTTTCGCCACCTGGCGCGGGTCGGGCTCGTCCTGCCGGCCGTTCTTCTCGCCGCCTGCGGCGGTTCCTCCTCCGAAGACGCGAAGCCGGCCGCGGACCAGCCGCCGGAGGCGCTGTATTCCCAGGCGCAGCAGGCGTTCGACGACAACGACTTCAAGACCGCCTCGACCCGGTTCGACGAGGTCGAGCGGCAGCACCCCTATTCGACCTGGGCGACCAAGGCCCAGCTGATGTCGGCCTATGCCAGCTACAAGCGCGGCGACTATGACGGCGCGGTCGTGGCGCTGGACCGCTTCATCAGCCTGCATCCGGGCAGCGAGGAGCTGGCCTACGCCTATTATCTGAAGGCGCTGTGCTACTACGACCGGATCTCGGATGTGGAGCGCGACCAGCGCATCACCCAGCTGGCGACGGGCGCGCTGAACGACGTCATCACCCGCTTCCCGAGCAGCGACTATGCCCGCGACGCCAAGCTGAAGCTGGACTTGACCTACGACCAGCTCGCCGGCAAGGACATGGCGATCGGCCGCTTCTACCTGAAGCGCGGCGAGTACAATGCCGCGATCAACCGCTTTCGCAGCGTGGTCAAGAACTGGCAGACCACCAGCCAGGTGCCGGAGGCCCTGGAGCGGCTGGTCGAGGCCTATGTCGCGCTCGGGCTGAAGGAGGAAGCGCGGCACGTCGCGGCGGTGCTCGGTCACAACTATCCGGGCGACCCCTGGTACCAGGACGCCTATGTGCTGCTGACCGGCTCCGGCATCCGCCCGCCCGACGACAAGGACTTCTTCGACCGCACCCTCGGGTCGATATTCTGAGAGACCGTCTGAGAATGCGCTGGCGTGAGTCGACTGGTGGTGGTTTCGAGAACCGGCGCGCAGCGGACGTTTGGTCCGTGAGCACCGGAAGCGCAGAAACCGCCATCAGGCGGCCGCGCCAGTAGCATTATCGGACGGGCGATAGACCATGTTGGCCGGACTTTCGATCCGAAATGTGGTTCTGATCGAACAGCTCTCGCTTGGCTTTGCCGAAGGCCTGTCGGCGCTGACCGGCGAGACCGGGGCCGGCAAGTCGATCCTGCTCGACGCGCTCGGCCTCGCCCTCGGCGGCCGCAGCGACTCAGGGCTGGTGCGGCATGGCGCCGAGGCCGCGACTGTCAGCGCCGAGTTCCTGCTGCCCGACGGCCACCCGGTCAAGGCGCTGCTGGCCGGGCAGGAGCTGCCGGTCGACGATGCGCTGGTGCTGCGCCGCAGCGTCGGCGCCGACGGGCGCAGCCGGGCCTTTGTCAACGACCAGCCGGTGTCGATCGGCCTCCTGCGCCAGATCGGCGCCGGGCTGGTCGAGGTGCACGGCCAGTTCGAGACCCAGGGGCTGCTCGATCCCCGGACCCATCGCGAGGTGCTCGACGCCTATGCCGGCGCCGAGGCCCAGGCGGCCGTCTGCGCCAAGGCCTGGGAGGCCTGGCGCGCGGCCCAGCGGCGGCAGGAGGAGGCGCTGGCCGAGGCCGAGCGGGCCCAGGCCGAGGAGGGCTTCCTGCGCCATTCGGTCGAGGAGCTGGAGGCGCTGGCGCCCGAGCCGGGAGAGGAGGCGCAGCTGGCCGAGCGCCGCGCCCTGCTGCAGCATCGCGAGAAGGTGATGGAGGGCGTCACCGCCGCGCTCTCGGAGCTGTCCGGCGACCGCGGTGCCGAGCGGGCGCTGGTGGCGGCGCAGCGGGCGCTGCAGCGCATCGCCGACCGCGCCGCCGGCCGCCTCGACCCGATCCTGGACCAGCTCGGCCGCGCCCTGGACGAGGCCGCCGAGGCCACGACCGCGATCGAGCGCTTCTCCGCCGACATCGATCTCGACGCCGGCGAGCTGGAACGGCTCGAGGACCGGCTCTACGCGCTGCGCTCCCTGGCCCGCAAGCACGGCGTGGAGACCGAGGCGCTGCCCGAGCTGCGCCGGCAGTTCGCCGAGCGGCTGGCGCTGGTCGAGGACCGGGCGGCGGTGCTGGCGCGGCTGGCCGCGGCGGCCGTCGCGGGCCGCACCGCCTATGTCCAGTCCGGCGAGGCGCTGTCCAAGGCCCGCCGCAAGGCCGCGTCGAGGCTGGATGCGGCGGTGAAGGCCGAGCTGCCGCCCCTGAAGATGGAACGTGCCCGCTTCGTCACCGAGGTCGAACGGTTGGCGGAGGCGGAGTGGGGGCCGGCCGGGCTCGACCGCGTCACCTTCCTGGTCGCGGCCAATCCCGGCAGCCCGCCCGGGCCGATCGGCAAGATCGCCTCGGGCGGCGAGCTCGCCCGCTTCATGCTGGCGATCAAGGTGGTGCTGGTGCATCAGCGCGGCACGCCCGGCACCCTGCCGTCGATGATCTTCGACGAGGTCGATGCCGGCATCGGCGGCGCCGTCGCCGATGCGGTGGGCGAGCGGCTGAAGCGCCTCGGGCAGCAGGTGCAGGTGCTGGTGGTGACCCACAGCCCGCAGGTGGCGGCTCGCGCCGACCATCACTGGCAGGTGCGCAAGGCCGATCGTGGCGGCGCCGTGGTCACCCAGGTGGCGGGATTGACGGCGGAGGAGCGGCGTGAGGAGATCGCGCGGATGCTGTCCGGGGCGAAGATCACGGCAGAGGCGCGCGCGGCGGCGGACAGCCTGCTGGGGAGGCGGGGATGAACGACCAGGATCTGCGCGGCCGGCCGGTGGACGCGCTGACGCCCGAGGAGGCGGCGGCGGAGCTGGCGGCCCTGGCGGCGGAGATCGCCGGCCATGACGTCGCCTACCACCAGCACGACGCGCCGACGGTCTCGGATGCGGACTACGACGCGCTGCGCCGGCGCAACGCCGAGCTGGAGGCGCTGTATCCCGAGCTGATCCGGCCGGACAGCCCCTCGGCCAAGGTCGGCGCGGCGCCGGCCGGCGGCTTCCGGAAGATCCGCCACGCCATCCCGATGCTGTCGCTCGGCAACGCCTTCACGCCGGAGGATGTGCACGACTTCCTGGGCTCGGTCCGGTCCTTCATCAAGGAGCTGCGCGACGACCCCGAGCGGCCGGTCGCGATCATGGCCGAGCCGAAGATCGACGGCCTGTCCTGCTCGCTGCGCTACGAGAAGGGCCGCTTCGTCCAGGCCGCCACCCGCGGCGACGGCAGCGAGGGCGAGGACGTCACCGCCAACGTCAAGACCATCAAGGACGTGCCGCAGCGGCTGAAGGGCGATGCGCCGGACGTGCTGGAGATCCGCGGCGAGGTCTATATGGACCGCAGCGACTTCGCCGCGCTGAACGCTCGCCGGGCCGAGGCGGGCGAGCCGATCTTCGCCAATCCGCGCAACTCGGCCGCCGGCAGCCTGCGCCAGCTCGACCCCGCGATCACCGCGTCGCGGCCGCTGCGCTTCTTCGGCTACACCTGGGGCGAGGTGTCGGCGCCGCTGGGCAAGACCATCGAGGAGATCCGCAAGCGCTTCGCGGCCTGGGGCTTCCGCCTGAACGAGCCGTCGCGGCTGTGCCACAGCGCCGAGGAGCTGCTGGCCTATTACGACGAGATCGCGGCGCTGCGGGCCGAGCTGCCCTTCGACATCGACGGCGTGGTCTACAAGGTCGACCGGCTGGACTGGCAGGAGCGGCTCGGCTTCGTCAGCCGGGCGCCGCGCTGGGCCACCGCGCATAAATTCCCGGCCGAGCAGGCGCAGACCGTGCTGAAGGCGATCGACATCCAGGTCGGCCGCACCGGGTCGCTGACCCCGGTGGCGCGGCTGGAGCCGATCACGGTCGGCGGCGTCGTCGTCTCCAACGCCACGCTGCACAACGAGGACGAGATCCGGCGCAAGGACGTCCGCATCGGCGACACGGTGGTGGTGCAGCGCGCCGGCGACGTCATCCCGCAGATCGTCCGGGTGATCCTCGAGCGCCGCCCCGAAGGGGCGGTGGAATACGTCTTCCCGGAGACCTGCCCGGAATGCGGCAGCCTGGCGGTGCGGGAGGAGGGCGGCGCGATCCGCCGCTGCACCGGCGGCCTGATCTGCCCGGCCCAGGCGGTGGAGCGGCTGCGCCATTTCGTGTCGCGCAATGCCTTCGACATCGAGGGCCTGGGCGACAAGCACATCCGCGCCTTCCACGCCGACGGGCTGATCCGGACGCCGGGCGACATCTTCCGGCTGGAAGAGCAGGACAAGGCCAGCCTGACGCCGCTACGCAACCGCGAGGGCTGGGGTCCGAAGAGCGCGCAGAAGCTGTTCGAGGCGATCGAGACCCGGCGGACCATCCCGCTCGACCGCGCCATCTACGCCCTCGGCATCCGCCAGGTGGGCGAGGCGACGGCCAAGCTGCTGGCCCGGCACTATGGCAGCTTCGCGGCCTGGCGGGCCGGCATGGAGGCGGCGCAGGACCGGGAGAGCGAGGCGTATCGCGACCTGACCGCGATCGACCAGATCGGCCCGTCGGTGGCCGACGACCTGCTGGCCTTCTTTGCCGAGGAGCACAACCGGACGGTGCTGGACGACCTGGCGGCGCAGCTGACGGTGGAGGATTTCGTGCGGCCGCGCGCGACATCCAGCGCCGTGGCCGGCAAGACCGTGGTGTTCACCGGCACGCTGGAGACGATGACGCGGCCGGAGGCGAAGGCACGCGCGGAATCGCTCGGCGCCAAGGTCGCCGGCTCGGTCTCGGGCAAGACCGACTATCTGGTGGTTGGCGCCGATGCCGGCTCCAAGGCCGCCAAGGCGCGCGAGCTCGGCGTCACCACCCTGACCGAGCAGGAGTGGCTCGGGCTGATCGGCGGGGCGGGGGAGGCGGGGGCGCCGGACAAGAACGAGGCCTGAGGGGATGCTCCCTCAGGCCTCGCAGGTTACCGATTCTTGCTAGACGTCTTCAGCTTGGTTCACAGCACGAAGTCGCCGGCCACGAGGGCGATCGCCCCGGTGAGCCGGATATGGAACTCCGAACTGCCGTCGCCGTTGGTGTCGCCGCCGATTGTGGTGACACCGCCGGAGATCGAGTAGATCAGCTGTCCGGCGACGCCGGTGTACGGCCCGGCACCGACGAAGGTGAAGGCCTGGTTGCCGGCGACGGCGCTGTTGGCGTCGATCGCCGACAGGTCGATGCGGTCGACCTGGGCATGGCTGAAGTCGGTGATCAGGTCGGCATTGACCCCGACCACGCTGTCCGTGGTCGCCGAGTAGACGAAGCGGTCGGCCCCGGCGCCGCCGGTCAGCGTATCCGTGCCGCCCAGGCCGACGAGGACGTCATTGCCGTTCCAGCCCTGCAGCGTGTTGGCTCCGGCGTTCCCTGTCAGGCTGTCACTGGCCTGGCCGCCGGAGATGTTCTCGATTTCGAACAGGGTGTCGCCCTGCGCATCGCCGCCGGCACCCAGCCCGGAGGTGAGGTTGACGCCGAGCGCGGTTACGCTGTCGAAGTAGCTGGCGGTGTCGACGCCGGCGCCGCCGATGAGCACGTCGGCCCCCGCCCCGCCGCGAACCACGTCGTTGCCGGCATAGCCATGCAGCCGGTTGACGCCGGCGTTCCCGACCAGGGTGTCATTGGCCTGGCTGCCGGAGAGGTTCTCGATCCCGCTCAGTGTGTCACCCTGGGCCTCACCGCCGGTGCCGACGCCTGTGGCGAGGTTGACCGAGATCCCGACGAAGCTCTCATAGTAGGTGGCAAGGTCGGTGCCGGCGCCGCCGTTGAGCACGTCGGCCCCTGTCCCGCCGCGAAGCAGGTCGTCGCCGGCCTCACCCAAGAGGGTATCATTGCCGCCCAGCCCCCATGCATTGTCGTTGCCGGCGCCGAGGGTCAGGACGTTGTTCTCACCGGAGCCGGTGATCAGGTCGTTCTCGTCGGTGCCGATGGCATTCTCGACGCTCGACAGCCAGATCTCGTATCCGGGGAAATTGCTGTCGGTGAAGATGCCGTCCTGCAGGTTGATCGTGGCGGAGAAAAAGGGATGGATCACGGTCGAGGCATCGAAGGTGTCGATGCCGGCGCCGCCGAAGAAGGCCTCGCCGATGCCGGCATTCCACCCCTGCTCGATGTAGAAGCGGTCGTTGCCGTCGTTGCCGTAGATCTGGTCCTTGCCCGACCCGGCGGTCAGTGTGTCGTCGCCGGTGC
Source organism: Inquilinus sp. OTU3971 (assembly GCF_038440215.1). NCBI lineage: Bacteria > Pseudomonadati > Pseudomonadota > Alphaproteobacteria > Rhodospirillales > Rhodospirillaceae > Inquilinus > Inquilinus sp. OTU3971. The sequence goes on from NZ_JASATH010000119.1 coordinate 9,030, forward strand.
CGCCCTGGATCAGGTCGTCGCCGTTGCCGCCGCTGATGAAGTCGGCCCCGGCGCCACCCTCCAGGCTATCATTGCCGCCGTTGCCGAAGATCGTGTTGCTGGTGCCGTCGCCGATGACCGTGTCGGCGAGCTGGGTGCCGCTGACGTTCTCGACCCCGGTGAGGGTGTAGGGACCGCCGAAGGAGGGAGAGAAGTTGTAGGTCCCGCCGGCGAGATTCACGATCGAGCCGTAGGTCGCCGTGTAGTTGCTGAGATCGAGAGTGTCGATTCCCGCGCCGCCGGTGGTGTTGTCGCCGAACTCGCCCTGGCGCACATAGAAGGTGTCGTTGCCGTCGCCGCCATCGACGGTGTCGGTGGTGAAGCCGCCCTCGATCCAGTCGTTGCCGGCGCCGCCATTGATCACGTCGACGCCGAGGCCGCCGGTCAGGACATCATTCCCATCGCCGCCGTTGACGGTGTCGTTGCCGCTGTTGCCGTTGATGGTGTCGGCGCCAGCATTGCCGTTCAGCAGGTTGTTGACGGCGTTGCCCTGGATCGTGTCGTTGCCGCTGCCGCCATTGGCGTTTTCGATGTAGGATCGGGAATCGCCGTTGAACAGCAGCGCGTTGAAGACGTTGCCGCGGGCATAGCCGCCGTTCGGCCCGCCGCCGAGATAGGCGAGCTGGGCCGAGGAGAAGACGGAATGGCTGCCGGGGTTGAGGTCAACGGTCAGGTTGGTGGTGTAGTTCGACAGGTCGTAGGTGTCGACGCCGCCGCCGTCCCAGATCGTCGCGAAGATGCGGTTGCCGCCCGGAGCGATGGCGACATTGCCGTTGACAAAGGTCGTGCCGGCGGTCGGGCTCCAGCTATAGACGGTGTTGCCGCTGTTGGTGGTGAAATCCGCGCCGTACATGTATTGCAGGGCGGCGATGTCCAGCATCATGAAGGTCTGGGGCGCGCCCCAGGTCTCGTAATTGTAGCCGCTCGTGTCGTCGCCGATGAACGTGCGGTACGTCATCACCGTGTATTCTTGCGAATCGACATTGGCCGGCAGGGCCCCGTAGACGCCGGTCTCGTGGCCGTGCTTCAGGCCCAGCGCATGGCCGAGCTCATGGATCACGGTGTGCCAGTCGTAATTGCCGGCGGTCGGCAGGTCGCCGCTCGGGCCGAAGAAGGCGTCGCCGCCATAGACCGCATTGGACGGGTAGTAGGCGTAGGCCGTGCTGGGGTTGGTGGTGTTGACCACGCGGATCGTGCCGGCCCCCGACCCGCTGCCGGCATAGTCGATGCCGAGATTGGTGAAGCCTTCGACGCCGAACCCAGCGGCGCCGACGGGCTGCGTGAAGATCGCGGAGTTCAGCGCGAAATGGACGGCGATCATCTGCTGCGCCGTCATCTGATGGAAGCCGCTGAACGCTTCCGGATGGCCGGCCTGGTAGTCGCTGACCGCATCCGGATCGCTGTAGGTGATGAAGCCGTCCGACCAGCGGACGCCGGCCAGCAGCCCGTCGATGTTCTGGTTGCCGGACGCAGCCACCGCCGCGGTGGTGTCGCCCGAGCCGTTCTCCTCCGGCTTCGGCGCGCTCGCAGTGCCCGAAGAACTGTGGGCGGGAACCACGAACCCGTCGGACCGGTCGCCGATCGCGGCGCGAATGGCATCCGCCAGCGCGCCGGTTTGGCCGGCCAGCACCGCGTCCAGGCGGGACGCATCGGCGAATGTATTGTGGAACAGCAGGTCGTTCGACAGTTTTCGCATCGACGACCAAGCCATTGGATCGGTGAGCAGATCGCCGTCGGACGACAGGATGCCGTATTCGAGAATATTTGACGATTTCATACCGGGTCTCCCCTACGTGGTGAAGATCCGCAACCCTTGAGTGAAGATCCGCAACTTCTTGTTGATTGTTGTTGGTTGAAGGCACGATCGTTCAGGGTCAGAACACGTCATTTTCCCGCGCGTCTCGGCCCAGATTGAGCATGTCAGGAGATTGTGTCGCGAAGATGTTGCAATCCCGCCCTGGTGCGTAAGATTGTCCCCGCCGCCGATCCTACTGCATCGTAAGATATCCCAACGCAAACGGTATTTTCCTACACAATGGAGTATATATAAAATTACTTCTATTGTCAATCTGAGGTCAATAAGTCGTTCGGATGAAATTGTATGATGAAATTGGTATGTGGCGGCGAAGAGGTTGTGATTTAATTCCTGAAGACTAGAGCTCGAATGAACTCAAGGATTTGCCATATTCCTATGGAAAAAAGGACCACTGCCGCTCTGCCGGACTTTGCGCAGTGTCAGGCATCTCTGCGTGCCCGGGAAGGAGCCGGGACCGATGAACATCCAGATCTGGCCCTCCATTTGTCTTACACTGTCCGTGCTCTTTGCGGCATTGCCCTGCTGGGCACAGGGGGGTGCCGCCCCCCGAGATAGCGGCGCCCCGCAGCTGCGGCAGGAGGAGAGGAAGGCCGTCATGGCGCGGCCGCCGGACGACGAGGCGGTGCTCGCCCAGGAGTTTCGCGGGGCGGTCGATGACGGCTCGAACGCAGCGCTGATCCGCTTCATCGCGCGGCATCCGGAGACTGCCCTGGCGGATGAAGCGTGGCGCCGGCTGGAACGCCGGCCCGCGCCGGACGCGTACCTCCTGGCCAACGACCCGGACGCCGCGGTCTATGCCGCGTTCGACGCCGCCCGCCGCACCGGCACGGCCGAGGCCTGGCGCGACTTCGCCCGGACCTACGCCAGCCATCCGCTCGCCGCCGAGGCGGCCCGGCTCGCATCGCCGTAGCGGTCAGAGGTCCTTCTCGGCGAGCTCGCGGAACGCGTCGGGGACGGATCGCGACGGTCCCAGCACGACCGAGCCATAGCCGACCGCCTGCCACCCGAACCGCGCGCGGATCGCATCGATCGCCCGGTCGGCCTGCCCGCGCGCCATGCCTGTCCGGGTGCCGGGCCGGCGCCGCTCGTCGGCGAGGCCGAGCGGCAGCTCCAGCTGCAGCTGCGGCCGATCCTCGAGATGCGACACCGAGATCGCCAGCAGCGAGATGCTCTTCTCCTCGGGGTGCTGTGCCAGCACCCCGCGCACCAGCTCTTCCGCGATCTCGGCCAGGATCGCGGTCGCCGAGACCGGGGCGTCGAGCGTCACGGCGCGCGTGACCGAGCGCAGGTCGGCGAAGCGGACGCGGACCGTCACCGTCCGGCCGGGCCGCGACTTGGCCCGCAGCCGGGTGGCGACCCGGTCCGCCAGATGGCGCAGCGCCGGCACGAACACCCGCTCCTCGGCCGGCTTCCGGCCGAGTGCGGATTGCGCCCCCGCCGAATGCGACCGCCGCCGTGTCTCGATCGCCCGTGGATCGCGGTTCCAGGCCAGCGCCGACAGCTTCTCCCCGGCCGCGCGGCCCAGCAGCCGCTCCAGCGACCATCCCGGCATTTCCGCCAGCTGGCCGATGGTGTGCACGCCGCTCTCCGCCAGCCGCGCCTTGCCGACCGGGCCGACGCCCCACATCAGCTCGACCGGCAGGTCGTGCAGGAACGCCAGCTCGGCCTCGGGGTCGACCACCACCAGCCCGTCCGGCTTGGCCACCTGCGAGGCGATCTTGGCCAGGTGCTTGGTGCGGGCCACGCCGATCGAGATCGGCAGGCCCAGCTCGGCCCGCACCCGCCGCCGGATCGTCCGGGCGATCTCGGCCGGCGGGCCGAACAGATGGGTGCAGCCGGCGACATCGGCGAAGGCCTCGTCGATCGAGATCCGCTCGACCAGCGGCGTGAAGTCGCCAAGCACCTCGATGGCGGCGTCGCCCAGCCGCTGATACTCCTTGAAATGGCCGGCGACGAAAATCAGCCCTGGGCACAGCTCGCGCGCCTGCCGCCCCGGCATGCCGCCGCGGACCCCGAAGGCCTTGGCTTCGTAGGAGGCCGCCAGCACCACCCCGCCACCGACCGCGACCGGCCTGCCGCGCAGCGACGGATCGAGCAACTGCTCGACCGACGCGTAGAAGGCGTCGAGATCCGCATGGAGGATGGTGGCCGTCGAGTCGATCCGAATCGTCACCTGCGGGCTCCGAAGCGGGTGGAATGGCAGTCGATCCGCTGAAGACGGAACAAATAGTGAACATTCAATTGAGCTTGTCAAGCTGCCAGCGTCATTGCCGCGCCCAAGCCCTTGCATTTGCGCGAAATAGGCGCACCATCCTGTGATGTGGCCAAGGAGGAGGCTGCGATGGGAAACGCTCATCTGGAGAAGTGGCGGTCCCTGGTCGACGAGTTCCGGCAGAAGGCCGGCGAGCTCGAGCGGGAGGAGCGCGACAATTGCCTCGCCTGCACCGCGGCCGATCGGGCCAAGGTCGCCGAGGCTCAGCAATTCATGGAGAGCAGCGGCATCGGCGAGGCGCTGTGCGCGCTGGTCTGGGACGTCCGCCGCTACGCCGCCTGGTCGGGCCACGGCAAGCCGGTCCCGCCCGAGTTCACCGATCTCGCCCTGGTCGCGGATCACATGAAGGATTTCGCCGTCGACTTCGCCTATCGGGGGCGGCGCTACGGCGCCACCTTCAAGGAGCGGTCGTTGCATCCGGATCCGCGCGGGGACAGCCAGGGCGAGGTCTATCTCTCGGCGGCCGGCGAGACGGTGCTCGGCGTGTCGATGGTGAACTGGGCGGGCGCCGCCTATGACGATTGGCACCCGACCACGATCGAGGCCTTCCGTCCGGGCGGCTGGATCGCCGACCTGCTGGAGATGCACCGGGAGCACCGGCGCGCCAAGGCGGCCTCCGAGGCCAGGGCGCGGGACGAGGTCACCAGCCGGCGTGCCGCGATGATCTCGCTGGAGTGAGGCGGCGCTTGCTCCTCAGCGTTGCCGCAGGACTGCCGCCAGATCGACCGGTCCGGCTTCGGCCGGGGCCAGGTCGAGATCCTGCTCGATATGGGTCAGATGGACCAGCATGGCGGCGCCGGCGCCGTCGGCATCGTGCCGGGCCAGGGCCTGCAGGATCGCGCCATGCTCGGTGTTGCCGCAGGCCGAGGCGCCGCTGCGGCCGTACAGCGCGATGACCAGCGAGGCGCGTGACACCAGCTCGCGCAGGAACCGCTCCATCACCCGCTGCCGGGCGATCTCGGCGATGCCGAGATGGAACAGGCCGGACAGCTGGATGGCGCGCGGCCGGTCGCCCCGGTGCAGCGCCTCCGCCTCCTCGGCCAGGTGTCGCTCCAGCCGCCCGATGTCGGCCGGCACGGTGCGCTCGGCGGCGCGGCGGGCGATCGCGGCCTCGAGCGTCCGGCGGGCCTCGAACACCTCGCGCGCCTCCTCGACCGTGGGCGCCGCGACGAAGGCACCGCGGTTCTTCTCGATCACCACCATGTGCTGGTGCGCCAACGCCTGCAGGGCGGAGCGGACGATGGTCCGGCTGACGCCGAAGGCGGTGCCGATCTCGTCCTCCGACAGCTTGGTGCGCGGCGGCAGCCGGTGCTCGACGATCGCGTCCAGGATCGAGCGGTAGATCGCCGCCGCCCGCGCGCCGCGGTCGGGGATGTCGCGGCTTCCGGCCAGCGTGCCGACGGTCTCGATCGTGTCCATTCTTCCGCTCCGGCGCGGCGCAGCCGCGACTCGTTCGGCCCACCATCCCATGCGGATCGGCAAGGCTCAAGATTGTATTCTTGTTGATCCAGGATTGTGCACAATTTTGGATCCTTCCGTATGCAAATGCCCAAAGCTTAGGCGGCTGCCAGCGTGCGATGCCCTCCATGGGGCGGAATCGCGGCATCGGCCGCTTGGCACGGCGCTTGCTCATCCCTCAGCCGAAAGGGAGAGCGGCATGCGCGGGGCAGATCTCGAGCTGGTGAAGCTGACCAAGCGCTACGGCGGCACCGTCGCCGTGGACGGCATCGACCTGAGGATTCCGGCCGGCACCTATTGCTGCCTGCTAGGCCCCTCCGGCTGCGGCAAGACCTCGACCCTGCGCATGGTTGCGGGGCATGAGGCGGTGTCGGACGGCGACGTCATCCTCGGCGCCGCCAACGTCACCGACCGGCCGCCCGCCAGGCGCGGCACGGCGATGATGTTCCAGTCCTACGCCCTGTTCCCGCATCTCTCGGTCGTCGACAATGTCGCCTTCAGCCTGAAGATGCGCGGCGTGGCGAAGGCGGAGCGCCGGGCCAAGGCGGCGGAGCTGCTGGCCCTGGTGGCGATGGATGCCTATGGCGAGCGCCTGCCGGCGCAGCTCTCCGGCGGGCAGCAGCAGCGCGTGGCCCTGGCCCGGGCGCTGATCACCCAGCCGCAGATCCTGCTGCTGGACGAGCCGCTCTCGGCCCTCGACCCCTTTCTCCGCATCAAGATGCGGGCCGAGCTGAAGCGGCTGCAGCTGGAGCTCGGCATCAGCTTCATCCACGTCACCCACAGCCAGGAGGAGGCGATGGCCCTGGCCGACCTCGCCGTGGTGATGAAGGGTGGGCGGATCGAGCAGGCCGGCCCGCCGCAGGATCTCTTCGCCCGGCCCGCCACCGAATTCGTCGCCCGCTTCATCGGCGGCCACAATGTCGTGACCCTGGGTGGCCGCCTGGCGACGCTGCGCGCCGACCGGCTGAGGCTCGCCCGGATCAACGGCGCCGGCGTGCCGCCGGGCCAGGTCGAGGCGGTGGTGCAGGGGGTCGAATACCAGGGCGCCACCGTCCATGTCGCCTTCGCCTGCGAGCTGGCGCCGGACATGCTGGCCTGGCTGCCCGAGGCCGCCTTTTTCGCCGACCCGGTGGCGCCGGGCGACCGCGTCGCCGTCGCCTGGGCCGACCAGGACATTCACCCCCTTCTCCCCGATGCCGCGGGGCGCGGCGACCATCGCCCCCAACCCTAAGGAGGCTCCATCATGGCGGATACCAAGGACACCAAGCGCGGCCTCTCCCGCCGCACCCTGCTGAAGACCACGGCGGCGACGGCCGGCGCGCTGGTCGGCAGCCGCGCCATCACCGGCTTCCCGGCGATCATCGCGGCCGAGCCGGTGACGCTGCGCTATCTCGGCACCGCAGTGAACCAGAGCGCCGACATCGCCCGGAAGGCGAAGGAGGATCTCGGCATCACCATCGAATACGTGCCGGTCACGACCGACGAGGTGACCAAGCGCATCGTCACCCAGCCGAACTCGTTCGATCTGGTCGACAGCGAGTACTTCTCGCTGAAGAAGCTGCTGCCCTCCGGCAACCTGCAGGGCATGGACGCCAAGCGGATCAAGTATGTCGACCAGATCTCGACCGTGTTCACCAAGGGCGAGCTGAACGGCAGGAAGATCGGCGACCAGGGCACGGCGCCGAAGAAGGTGTTCTACCTGGCCGAGAAGAACGGCAAGACCTTCGCCACCGAGCCGACCGAGTGGATCACCCTGATCCCGACCACCTACAACGCCGACACGCTCGGCATCCGGCCCGACCTGATCGGCCGGCCGATCGAGAGCTGGAAGGAGCTCTTGAACCCCGAGTTCAAGGGCAAGGCCTCGATCCTGAACATCCCGTCGATCGGCATCATGGACGCGGCGATGGTGGTGGAATCGGCCGGCCTCCACACCTATGCCGACAAGGGCAACATGACCAAGGAGGAGATCGACCTGACCATGAAGGTGCTGACCGAGGCCAAGCAGGCCGGCCAGTTCCGCGCCTTCTGGCAGGATTTCAACGAGAGCGTGAACCTGATGGCCTCAGGCGAAACGGTGATCCAGTCGATGTGGTCGCCGGCCGTGACCAAGGTCCGCTCGATGGGCATCGCCTGCACCTTCCAGCCGCTGAAGGAAGGCTACCGCGCCTGGGCCTCCGGCTTCGGCCTGCCGAAGACGCTGAAGGACAAGAAGCTCGATGCCGCCTACGACTTCATCAACTGGTTCCTGTCCGGCTGGGCCGGCGCCTATCTCAACCGCCAGGGCTACTACTCGGCGGTGCTGGAGACGGCCAAGGCCAATATGGAGCCCTATGAATGGGCCTACTGGATGGAGGGCAAGCCGGCCGCCCAGGACATCAAGGCGCCGGACGGCACGGTGATGGAAAAGGCTGGCGCGGTGCGCGACGGCGGCTCCTACGACCAGCGCATGGGCGGCGTCGCCTGCTGGAACGCGGTGATGGACGAGAACGACTACATGGTCCGCAAATGGAACGCCTTCATCGCTGCGTAGCGTGATCGTCCACGTAGGTTGGGTTCGCGGCACGCGAACCCAACAGCGTCGATCGCCCTCGCCGTTGGATGCTGGGTTCGCCTTGGCGAACCCAGCCTACGTCGCCGGAAGATACCAGCCATGACCGCCATCCCCGCGGAAGACGCACCCGTCCGCACCGTTGCGGCGCCCCGGGCCGAGGCGAGCGGCCGCTTCACGGCGTTCCTGCAGGCGGCGCCGATGATGCTGGTGTTCCTGCTGTTCTTCGTGCTGCCGCTGGCGGTGACGGTGGTGGTCAGCTTCTGGGACTACACCGAATACTCGATCGTGCCGGACTTCACGCTGCGCAACTATGTCGAGGCCTTCGACGGCTGCCTGACCTCGCTGCCGGAGCTGTGCACCACCTTCAAGACCTATCTCTCGACCTTGAAGATCGGGGCGATGGTCTGGGCCATCACCCTCGGGCTCGGCTTCACCATCGCCTATTTCCTGGTGTTCCATGTGCGGACCACGGCGATGCAGATCGTGCTGTGCCTGCTCTGCACCATCCCGTTCTGGACCTCGAACGTGATCCGGATGATCTCCTGGATCCCGCTGCTGGGCCGCAACGGGCTGGTCAACCAGGGGCTGCTCGGCCTCGGCGTGATCGACCGGCCGATCGACGGGCTGCTCTACTCCGAATTCTCCGTCGTGCTGGCCTTCGTCCACCTGTTCACCGTGTTCATGATCGTTCCGATCCTGAACTCGATGCTGCGCATCGACCGGTCGCTGATCGAGGCCGCGACCGATGCCGGCGCCAGCGGCTGGCAGATCCTGTGGAACGTCATCGTGCCGCTGTGCAAGCCGGGCATCGTCATCGGCTCGATCTTCGTCGTCACCATCGTGATGGGCGATTTCGTCACCGTCGGCGTCATGGGCGGGCAGCAGATCGCCTCGGTCGGCAAGGTGATCCAGGTCCAGCTCAGCTATCTGCAGTTCCCGGCCGCGGCGGCCAATGCCGTGATCCTGCTGGCCGTGGTGATCATGATCATCGTCGCCCTGACCCGGCTGGTCGACATCCGGAAGGAGCTCTAGATGCGCGAAGGCCGCCCTCTCTCCTTCTATATCCTGGCCGCCGTGTTCGCGCTGTTCGTGCTGTTCCTCTACGGCCCGACGCTGACCATCTTCGTGCTGTCCTTCCAGGGGCCGCAGGGCGGGCTGACTTTCCCGATGAATGGGGTCTCGACCTTCTGGTTCGAGAAGCTGTGGGCCGGGATGGGCGTGGTCGACATCGGCGCCGCCTTCTGGCGCTCGCTCAAGCTCGGCCTCGTGGTCATGGTGCTGACCATGGCCTTCTCGGTGATGGCCGGCTTGGCCTTCCGCCGGCGCTTCCCGGGCCAGTCGGCGCTGTTCTACGCCGCCATCGCCAGCCTGATCATGCCGTCGATCGTGGTCTCGCTCGGCATCGCGCTGGAATTCCGCCTGCTGGACGAGGCGATCAAGAGCCTGGGCGAGAGCTGGGACATCGCCTGGATCAACGACGAGTTCACCACGGCGATGGGGCTGTTCCGCTCCGGCCTCGGCGCGCATCTCACCTGGACCATGCCCTTCGGCCTGCTGATCATGTTCGCGGTGTTCAACCGCTTCGACCGCCGCTACGAGGAGGCCGCGCGGGACCTCGGAGCCTCCTCCTGGCAGAGCTTCCGCCACGTCGTGCTGCCGATCATCGGCGCCAGCGTGGTCGGGGTCGGGCTGTTCGGCTTCACCCTGTCCTGGGACGAGATCGCCCGGTCGTCGCAGGCGATCGGCGAGCAGAACACCCTGCCGCTGGAGCTGCAGGGCCTGACCACCACGGTGACGACGCCGGAGATCTATGCCCTCGGCACGGTGACCACGGCGGTGTCGCTGGCGGTGGTGCTGACCGCGCTCGCCCTGATGGCGCTGCTGCGCCGCCGCCGCACCCGCCACGGCACCGACGCGGGGCAGGGGCTGGTGTGACCGACATGGAAATCTTCGTCGTCAACCCGAACACCACGGCCGGCATGACCGCCAAGATCGCCGCCGCCGCCGCGGCCGCAGCGGCGCCGGGCACCCGCGTCACCGCGGTGAATCCGGAGACGGGCCCAGCCTCGATCGAGGGCTGGGTCGACGGCGCCCTGGCCGTGCCCGGCCTGCTGCAGGAGATCGCCCGCGGCGAGGCGCGCGGCGTCGCCGGCCACGTCATCGCCTGCTTCGACGATACCGGGCTGGACGCCGCCCGCAGCCTCGCGGCGGCGCCGGTGGTCGGCATCGGCGAAGCCGGTTTCCATGTCGCCTCGCTGCTGGCCGGCCGCTTCTCGGTGGTGACCACGTTGGCGTGCTCGATCCCGGTGATCGAGGCAAACCTCCAGCGCTATGGGCTGACCTCCCGCTGCGCCCGGGTGCGGGCGGCGGAGATCCCGGTCCTCGACCTGGAGCGCCCGGGATCGGATGCGGAGCAGCGGATCTCGGCCGAGATCGCGGCGGCGCTCGAGGCCGACCGGGCCGAGGCGATTGTGCTGGGCTGCGCCGGCATGGCCGATCTCGCCGCGCGGCTCTCGGCCCGCCACGGCGTGCCGGTGGTCGACGGCGTCGCTGCCGCGGTCACGCTGGTTGAAGCTCTGGCCCGGCTCGGCCTGCGCACCGCCAAGTCCGGCGGCTACGCCCCGCCGCGGCCGAAGCCCTATGCGGGTGTGGTCGCACCTTTCGCGCCGGTCACGTCGGGAAAGACCTCGATGACGTAGCGGCTCAGAGCGGATTACAGGTGTCGCCGTACATCCATCCGCCCATGCAGAACCCGCACCACGACGATCTCGGCATCGACCTCCCGGAAATAGACAATGTGCGCCCCGACTGCATATTTCAGGTAGCCGGGGCACACATCCACCTTGCGCCCGAGCTTCCGGCCTGCCGCTAGGCCCTCCATCGCCGCAACAAGATCACGGTGGTAGCTATCCGCCTGCTCCATCGACCAGTTGCGAAACGTGTAGAGCCAGATTTCCTCCAGATCGGCTTCCGCCAGCGGTGTGAGCTGGTAGAGCTTAGCCTGCATGCTTTGCCCGCATCCGGGCTAGAAAGGCCTCGCTATCAAAGGGCCGCGGGTCGCCTGACTCTTCGCCCGCGATCAGCGCGTCCTGCAACGCCTTCACTCTCGCTTCATGTTCTTCCAGCAGGCGCAACCCGGCCCGGACAACATCACTGGCCGAACCATACCGCCCGCTCCGCACCTGCGCGTCGATGAAGCTGGCGAAGTGATCGCCGAGCGAGACTGATGTGTTCCGTGCCACCAGGGAACTCCCGAAAGCCTGTTACCAATATATACCATAAACCAATATCCCGAGCGTATCTTTGCCTGTCCGTCTATGCGGAAGGGACGCTCCCGAGCGCGCCACTAGGGCCGCGTGATCCGCAGATGGGCGAACTGCGCCTCGTAGCCGGCGTCCTTCGGGCTGCAGGCGTAGAGGCCGGCCAGGACCGGGCCGGCGCCGTCATCGGCGTGCAGCCGGGCGATGCGCAGCTGCACCCAGCGGTCCTCGCCCTCCGGCGCCGCCTCGACGATATAGTCGGCGCCGGTGCGGCGAATCCGGAAGCCGATGGCGCCGCCCGGCCGCGTCGGCACGTCCTGGGTCGACCAGTCGGACCAGCCGGCATTGGTGACCACGGCGCCGAGCCGGCTGTGTTCCGCCGTCTCGAACTCGACCGAGGTCTTGATCCAGCTGTCCGCCGACTGGCGCACGATCAGCCCGGCTTGGTCGTACTGGTGGACGGGGTTGCCGCGCACCACCGTCTCCATCACGAAATCGCCGGCCACCGGCAGCGCCAGCACATGGCCGTTGTCGACCCGGAAGCCGTAATGCGTGCCCTGCCAGAAATCGGTCCCTGCGGCGGTGCGCAGCCTCAAGCCCTCCGGCCCGATCGACCAGTCGGGCGGAGGGTTGGTCCAGGCCAGGCGCGGGTCGAGGGCAGGGGACAGGAAGGTCTCGTCCAGGATGTCCACAGCGTCTCTCCCTTGCCGTGCTTGCCGCCATCAGACGCGAGCCCGGCCGGGCGGGCAAGGGACATCGTGCCAGGACAATAATCTCGATCGATGCGTATCGCGCATCGATCGATGCCGCATCGGACCTGGAGTCGGATCGGTCTCCTCCGTACCGTCCGGATAAGTCTGCCGGAAGACGGTCGGAACCGAGACGATTCATCAGGGGGAGGACCAACCATGATCACCAGACGCAGCGCGCTCGCGCTCGCCGCCGGTTTCGCGATGCTCGGGGCTGCCGGCTCGGCGTCCGCGCAGGATTTCGAACGCACCGTCCGCATTATCGTCCCCTACGCGCCGGGCGGCACCTCCGACACGCTGGCGCGCATCATCGCGCCGCAGCTCTCCGAAGCCATCGGCCAGACCGTGGTGGTCGAGAACAAGCCGGGCGCCGCCGGCAACATCGGCGCCGACGCCGTGGCCAAGGCCGACCCGGACGGGCACACGCTGCTGCTCGCGGATGTCGGCTCGATCGCCACCGCGCCGGGCTTGTTCAGCGACCTGTCCTACGATCCGCTGAAGGATCTGGCGCCGGTCGGGATGATCATGTTCGTGCCATATGTGCTGGCGGTGAACAAGGACCTGCCGGTGACCAATGCGGCCGAGCTGGTCGACTATGCCAAGGCCAATCCCGGCAAGCTGGCGGTGGCCAATTCCGGCATCGGCGGCGTCAACCACATCACCGCCGTCGCCATGGCCAAGGATCTCGGCATCCAGTGGAAGACCGTGCCCTATCGCGGCGGCTCCGCGGCCACCCAGGCCGTGGTGTCGGGCGAGAGCAAGGTCATCATCAACGGCGCCACCGCGACCCTGCCCTTCGTCGCCAACGGCCAGCTCCGCGGCATCGCGGTGACTGGCCAGGACCGGATCGCCAGCGCGCCGGACCTCCCGACCTTCACCGAGGCCAAGCTGCCCTCGGCCGATGTCGGGTCCTGGCAGGGGCTGCTGACCACCGCCGGCTCGCCGCCCGCCCTGGTCGAGAAGCTCAACAAGGCGCTCGGCGAGATCCTGCAGAAGCCGGAGGTGGCGGAGCGGATCGCCCAGCAGGGCGGCCGGGTCGTCGCCGGCCCGCCGGCGGATCTCGGCTCCTGGCTCGCCACCAACACCGAGGCCTGGGGCAAGGTGATCGCCGACGCCGGCATCAAGGGCGAGTGACGGGGTGACGCGGATCAACTGGCCGGACCTGCTGTTCGGCCTCTTCCTCTGCGCGGTGGCGGCCGTCGTCCTGGTCGCCACCCGCAAGCTCAGCTTCGGCAGCCCGGCCGATATGGGGCCGGGCTTCATGCCGCGGGTGCTGGCGATCGGCGCCGCCGGCTTCGGCCTGGTCTTCGCCCTGCGCAGCCTGGCGATCGGCGGGGAAGGGATCGAGGTGCCGAAGCTGCGGCCGATCCTCGGCATCCTCGCCGCCGTCGCCGTCTTCGCCCTGCTCGCCGCCAAGGCCGGGCTGGCGGTCGCCGCCTTCGCCACGGTCGTCGTCGCCGGCCTCGCCAGCCGGGAGACGCGGCTGCGCGAGACCGTCGTCTTCGCCGCCGGGCTCAGCGCCGCCGCCGTCATCCTGTTCGTGCTGCTGCTGGACCTGCCGGTGCCGGTCTGGCCGCGCTTCTAGGCCGTATGTCAGGGACGCCATGGACCTGTTCGACAACCTGCTGCTCGGCCTGACCACGGCGCTGCAGTGGCAGAACCTGCTGTACTGCCTGTTCGGCGTGCTGATCGGCACGGCGATCGGCGTGCTGCCCGGTATCGGGCCGATCCCGACCGTGGCCCTCTTGCTGCCCTTCACCTTCGGGCTCGAGCCGGCCTCGGCCTTCATCATGCTCGCCGGCATCTTCTACGGCGCGCAGTACGGTGGCTCGACCACGGCGATCCTGGTCAACGTGCCGGGGGAGACATCCTCGGTCGTCACCTGCCTCGACGGCCACCAGATGGCGCGCCAAGGGAAGGCCGGGCTGGCGCTGGCCATCGCCGCCCTCTCCTCCTTCTTCGCCGGCACGGTGGCGACCGTGGTGATCGCGCTGCTGGCCCTGCCGCTCGCCGCCCTGGCGCTGCAGTTCACTGCGGTCGAGTATTTCAGCCTGCTGGTGCTCGGCCTGATCGCGGCGGTGATCCTGGCGCATGGCTCGGTGGCCAAGGCGCTGGCGATGGTGGTGCTGGGCCTGCTGCTCGGCATCGTCGGCATCGACGTCTCCTCCGGCGCCTCGCGCCTGACCTTCGGCATTCCGGAGCTGGGCGACGGGCTCGACTTCGTGCCGATCGCCATGGGCCTGTTTGGCCTCGGCGAGATCATGGCCAATCTCGACCGGCCGCGGCCGCGCCAGCTGGTCAGCAGCAAGGTGCGCGACCTGATGCCCCGCTGGGCCGATCTGCGCCAGGCCTTCCCGGCGATGGTGCGCGGCACAGCCATCGGCTCCTTCCTCGGCGTGCTGCCGGGGGGCGGGGCGGCGCTGCCGCCCTTCACCGCCTATGCCATGGAGAAGAAGCTGGCCCGGGACCCGAGCCGCTTCGGCAAGGGCGCGATCGAGGGCGTGGCCGGGCCCGAGGCCGCGAACAACGCCGGGGCGCAGACCAGCTTCATCCCGCTGCTGACGCTCGGCATCCCCTCCAACGCCCTGATGGCGCTGATGATCGGGGCGCTGATGATGCACGGCATCCAGCCCGGCCCGCAGATCATGACCGAGCAGCCGCAACTGGTCTGGGGCGTGGTCGCCAGCATGTGGGTGGGCAACCTGATGCTGCTGGTGATCAACCTGCCGATGATCGGGATCTGGATCTCGATGCTGAAGATCCCCTACCGGCTGATGTTCCCGGCCATCGTGCTGTTCTGCTGCATCGGCACCTACGGCATCGCCAACAGCATGTTCAACGTCTGGCTGATGCTGGGCTTCGCATTGGTCGGCTATTTCTTCGTCAAGGTGAAGGCCGAGCCCGCGCCGCTGCTGCTGGGCCTGGTGCTGGGGCCGCAGCTGGAGGAGAACTTCCGCCGCGCCATGCTGCTGTCCGACGGCGACTTCACCGTGTTCCTGACCCACCCGATCAGCGCGGTGCTGCTGGCGGTCGTGGCGATCCTGCTGCTGGCGATGCTGGTGCCGGCGATCACGCGCAAGCGCGAGCAGGCGCTGGCGGAGTAGGCTTCCCATCGGCGCGGCGGGGCGGCATCGTGGCCGTCCCGCTCTCCGCCGCAGGTCCCGCATGCGCCTCGCCGTCCTCGCCGACATCCACGGCAACCTCCCGGCCCTCGAGGCCGTGCTGGCCGATCTCGGCCGCCGCGGCGCCGACGCCATCGTCCATCTCGGCGATTGCGTGTCCGGCCCGCTGTGGCCGCGCGAGACGCTGGACGTGCTGGTGGCAAAGGGCTGGCCGACCGTGCGCGGCAACCACGACCGCTGGGTCTGGGAAGACTGGGACGAGCCGCTGACCACTTCCGACGGCTATGCCCGCCACGCGCTCGACGCCGCCGGCCGCGCCTGGCTCGGCGCCCTGCCGATGCAGCTCGAGCTGCCGGGCGGCATTACCGCCTTCCATGCCCGGCCGGACGACGACAACGCCTATCTGCTGGAGGATGTCGAGGGCGGCCGGCTGGTCCGCGCCCCGGCCGACGCCATCGCCGCGCGGCTGACCGGCGTCTCCGGCCCGATCGTGCTGTGCGGCCACAGCCACCTGCCGTGGCTGCTGCGCCTGCCGGACGGGCGCTGGGTCCTCAACCCCGGCAGTATCGGCGCGCCGGCCTATGACGATCCGACGCCGCCGGCCCATGTCTCCGAATCGGGATCACCCGCCGCCCGCTACGCGATGCTGGAGCTGGACGGCGACAAGGTCGCGGCCGAGCTGATCGCGATCCCCTACGACCACGACCGCGCCGTCCGCCGGGCGGCGGAGAACGGCCGTCCCGACTGGGCGCATCAGCTGGCGACCGGCTTTTCCCGCCCGCCCGGGACGTGACCTCGCGACCGCGTTGCGTTGCCTCTTCCGCCTGGCGGGACGTTTTCAAATGGCTGAAGCCCGATTCTTCAGTCCCCCCTCCCCTTGCGGGAGGGGGGCAGGGGGAGGGGTCTGCGT